>JAFGCP010000145.1 GCA_016932595.1 Deltaproteobacteria bacterium | reverse complement strand
GGTTGGTGTCCGTGACGATGAGTTTTATTGAGCTGTCATTTTCCGCAAGCTTTCCGGCCATGACGCTGGTAAGGTGGCCTTTCCCGGCGCCGACTTCTATCAGGGTTTTAACGCCCGCCTCAGCGCACAGGCGGATGGCGCTTTCCGTTATTGTTTCGGCCATGAGCCGGTAAAGAGGATTACCGGCTGCTTCTTCAAACACCTTTCTCAGTTTAGGATTGTTCCAGTCCCAAGCTCCGGCAGCATCCATTTCCATAACAACCTTGGTCATCCGGTACTCAAACCTGAACGGTTGAGGCACTTCCTCCTCCTGGACTTCTGTACCCTCAATCAGCCGGCCTGACTGCTCCGCCCACTGCTCCCAGCAGGCAAAGTGCTCTATCATAAAGCTGCAGTACCGATTTTCCAAGTCAGTCAGTTTGTCTTTGATTGCCTCTTTTGTCAGCATACAATCCCCTTTCTCCAACAGGTTTTTCTGTGGTTACCATGACCCGATAAAAATCATGCTGTTTTTATAGAACCATTTGCATGCTAAACAATAATGGTCATAATATATTTGAATTTGAATTCATATTCATTTATACGAAAAAACAAAAGGGCCTTTTCAGCCCTGTGCTTATTTTTTACAGATAAATTTTTCTATGAGGTGCATGATGGACTGATGCGCATCTTTCTCATCATAACCGATGCTCTGGTCGCTGTAGGTGCTGTAAAACAGGCCGTAATGAAGCCGCTCGATAGCGCCGCAGAGCACCTGCCGCATCACAGCCGGGTTCAGGTCCTTATCGAAAATATCCTCCAGCTGGCCCTGTCTTATAATGGCGTCAAATGTTTCCAGCAAAATTTTATTCTCCGCAATGATGTCGCGGCGCTTAGCCTGCAGCTTTTCCTCCTTGATCATGACCAGATGCGGCAGCGCCTCATTGAGAACCTTCACCGTATGCAGCGATTCCTTGTCGCGAAACAGCATCTGCTCAAAATTATGCAGCACGGCGTGGAGCCGGGCAAGGGGGCCCCGTGCAGCCCCAACGCACTCCTGATTTGCGGCATTCAGGGTCTGCAGAAATTTCAGGATAATCGAAAGCAGCACATCAAGCTTGTTTTCAAAATACGAATAAAGCAGGCCCGTAGAAATGCCGGCTGCCTTTGCAATATCGGCAATCGTGGCATACTGGTAGCCCTTTTCCGCAAACACCCGCGTTGCCGCTTCAAGAATAATCAATCGTTTACTATCTTCCATAAAAAAAGCACCCCTCTGCATTGAATATGAATTCATATTCAATATGGGATATAATACTTGTGCTGTCAAGATAAAAAGTTATAAAAATAAAAAAGCCGGCCAAAAGGCCGGCTGTGGCATTGTCTTACTATTTTGGCTCCTGCGCGCCAGGTGGCGGCGGCGGAAACGTTATGAAACCTTTCTCAGCCGGGGCCTGCTGCGGCCTTCCCTGCAGCGCAGACTGCGCAGGAGCTGTTGCCGCCCCAGCCTGCCCGGCCGGCAGCGGCGGCAGCTTGCGGCCCAAAATTCTGACTTCAAGCGTGCTGTCTTTTTTGAGGTCGGTTGTTATTATCAGCTTGCCGCTGAGCGAAGATCCCTCAAAGGTATCCTTGAGCTGCGCACGGATCAGGTACTCCGCACCCGGGGTCACGGTTTCAACGCGCGCCGTTACATCGGCAAGCGTCGAGGTCACCCCGAGGATTTTAAACGTGACGCCCTCAGCCGCTCTTAGCTTAATCACGCGGTCGATGGGCTTGCCCGGCCGAAACAGGCCGAAGTGGAGCTGGCTGGGCATCAGGGCAATATCGCCGATCACCTCGCCGATAAGGTTAAGCCGTATGTCCTTGATTTTCTTATGATCGGTATGCAGCGTCACCCGGTCAAAAAAACGGCCTGCCCGCATGGTCGGCAGCAGCGTAATCTTTATCTGCTGATATTTATTGCCCTCATAGCCCTGCGGGTTGAGATCAACCCTGATACTGGGATTGGATGAGTCAAAGCCGGTCAGTTTTGCCGCATCCTTCTCCTCGCCGGAGAGCGACGCGTAGCGCACCTGCTCGGTGCCCTTTTTTACCCGGTAAAAATTTATGCGGCTGGGCGAAACGCCCAGTAGTTCTATAACGGTTGTTTTTATGGCAAGGCTTATGCGCTTATTGTCCGGATCATTGGTCATGACGGAAATATGCTTTTCCCGCTTGCCGCCTGATCCGGAGCCTGTTTTCAGGGTGACGTTGATTTTTCCTTCCCCGCCCGGGGGAATCTCTTTGGCTGACGCCAAAGCTGCGCTGCAGCCTCAGCCGGATTTGACACTCTCGATGATGAGCAGCGCCGAACCCGTATTTTTAAAAGTGAACGAATGCTTGAGCTCCTGGTTGGGCATGGATTTGCCGAAATTATGGAACTGTTCCGAAAATTCGATTTTCGGCGCAGGAGTATCGGCGGCTTGCGCCAGGCTGACACAAAACCCGAAAACTGCAATAAGCGCCGGCGCCGCCTGCCATGGTGTGCGAAAACCCTTCATGTGTGCCAAACCTCCTTTGGTGAACAGGTTATCCCCTTGACAATGAAGCTACTGTAGCATGACCCGTTTTTTTTGCAATTTATTTTAAGATTTTCGAGTGCGGGAATCCGCGTTGCGGATTTTTACTGCTTGCAAAACCCGGCCAATACCCATTAAAATGAAATTTTTAAGGCACATACATGCACTATTCCCCACCGCCGGCAGCCAGAAAGAACGCACGCATGAACGCACAACGGGTTATCGAATTTCTCACCGGCTGGCTTGCCGACTACTGCCGCGGCGCCGGCATGAACGGCTTTGCAATCGGCATTTCCGGCGGCATCGACTCCGCGGTTACCTCCGAGCTGTGCGCCAGAACCGGCATGAAATCCCTGCTTCTCAACATGCCCATTTACCAGGCCCGCGACCAGTTGGACCGGGCGGCAGACCACATCAGCCGTCTCGAGAAAAAGTATCCCTGCGCGCAGGGCCTCACCATCGACCTGACGCCCGTGTTCCAGTCGATCGAGCGGGCATTGCCGGCCGCTATTCAGGACGGGCTCACCATGGCCAATACCCGCGCCCGAATTCGCATGCTGACCCTGTATGCCCAGGCCTCGCACCACCGGCTCCTGGTTGCCGGCACGGGCAACAAGGTGGAGGACTTCGGCATCGGCTTTTTCACCAAATACGGCGACGGCGGCGTGGATGTTTCCCCCATCGCCGATCTCATGAAAACCGAGGTGTATGCAGTGGGCCGGACACTCGGCATTGCCGATGAAATACTGTCCTGCCCCTCCACCGACGGCCTGTGGCCCGACAACCGCACCGATGAAAGCCAAATCGGCGCCTCTTACCCCGAGCTTGAAAAGGCCATGCTTTTTGAGGAGTCGGGGGGGGATGAAACCGGGCTCAGCCCCCGGGAGCGGGAAGTGCTGGCGGTCTACCGGAAATTCCACCGTGCCAACCGGCACAAAATGCAGCCCATACCATGCCCGAAACTGCCGCCTGAGCTGCGCTAAGGCATTTTTCAAACACCTTGCCGCAACGGTGCAGGTACGGCGCTACAACACTCTTTAAAACCACCACACCCAGCCGGTAGACAAATCTCGCTGCAAGGCAGGGCCGCCCCGGTATCGAAATACGGTTTCTTCATAGGTGCCACGCGTATCCCGCATGGTTCATAGACGGGCTTTCGCGCGATGCATGCCGGACAGCCGTTACTCTTCTTTTTTATTCTGCAGGTGCGCTATTGCTTCAAGCCATTGACGCGTTACTGCTCTCAGTGCCGGACTGCGGTCAAGGGCGGCATTGATACTGCCGGCATGAGCGTAATAGAGTTTAATAAGCCTGCGACCCTCTGCGCTGCGGGCAAGCCTGCTGTCGCGCAGCGCGCGCAGGCTTTCAAGCCCGCGATTGTCCTGCCCCAACACTTTTTCAGCCGGACACGACCCGGCAGCCGTCGTTGTCGTTGTCGAGGGTGCGGGCTGCAGGGAGGAGGTCGTCGTCGACTCCGCGGTCGTGGTCGTTGCCGGCGCCGTGGTCGCGGTCGTGGTCGTCGACGGCGCCGCGGTCGTGGTCGTC
>JAFGCP010000144.1 GCA_016932595.1 Deltaproteobacteria bacterium | reverse complement strand
GCCTTGTTGCCGTGCCGCACCCCTTCGACCGGCTGCGTAATTCGCGCCTGAGAAAGCCTGCGATAGACGCCCTCGTGGGCAGCATTGACATGATTGAAATTTTCAATGCCCGCAATATGTTCATTGATGAGGACCCTGATCTGCTGGCGCGCGTGCTTGCCGCAGGCGCTGTGCCGATTGCGGCAAGCGATGCCCATCTGCCCATCGAGGTGGGCAGGGCCTGCATGGAGATGGATGATTTTTCGACGCCGCAGGAGTTTCTCGCCAACCTGCGCAACGCGAGCATCATGGCGCGCAAAAGCCCTCTGTGGGTGCATCTGGTGACAAAGGTGATGAGAAAATATCGCAGGCTTACCGGAGCATAAAATATTTTGATTCGGGCAGGGCGCACAGTAGCCTGAAGGGTGGGTGAAACCCACCATTGATGGGCATATATAAGTCTGGTGGGTTCCGCTTCGCTGCACCTACCCTACAAAACTGCGCAAATTCACGAAGAGGTTTGAATGAGATTTGAGCGATCCTGCGGCATACTGCTGCATATATCAAGCCTTCCGGGCCGCTATGGCACGGGAACGCTCGGGCCTGAGGCATACGAGTTTGCCGAACTGCTTGCCGCTGGCGGCCAGAGCTACTGGCAGGTGCTGCCCATCGGTCCGGTTGCCCCGGCCCTGGGCTATTCGCCCTATGCCTCCACCTCGACCTTTGCCGGCAACCCGCTGTTCATAAGCCTTGAAAAGCTTCGCAGGGAAAGCTGGTTTACCGGCGACATCGACACCGCGGTTTTTCCTGACAGCGATTTTTGCGACTTTGACGCCGCTGCCCGGCATAAGCTGCCGATTTTGCGCTCGGCCTGCGAAAGCTTTTTCCTGCATGCCGCGCCGGCTGAGCTTGATGATTTTGCGGCCTTCTGCGCAGAGGCCGCGTGCTGGCTTGACGACTATGCGCTTTTTTCGGCACTCGGGGATCACTTCGGCACCAATCACTGGCCTTCATGGGAAAAAGACATCTTTCGCAGAAAGCCCGGCGCCGTTGAGTCCTGGCGAAGCAGGCTTGCGCTTTCCGTGCGTTTCAACTGTTTTCTGCAATATCTTTTTTTCAAGCAATGGGCAGCGCTGAAAAAGCACTGCGCAAGTCTTGGCATTAAAATCATCGGCGATATTCCTATTTATGTCACCTTTGACAGCGCCGACACCTGGGCCCATACCGCGGTATTTCAACTCGATGACCGCACCCTGCTGCCTGAGGCCGTTGCAGGCGTGCCTCCTGATTATTTCAGCGCAACAGGCCAGCACTGGGGCAACCCGCTGTACCGCTGGCATGGCCCGGACAAAAAACTTTTTGAGCCGGCCATGATTTGGTGGGCCGGCCGCCTGCGCCATTTATGCCGGCTGTTTGATTGCACCCGAATAGATCATTTTCGAGGATTTGAATCATACTGGGCAATCCCTCCTCAGGAAAAAACAGCGGTGAACGGCTCATGGAAAAAGGGTCCCGGCGCGCCTTTTTTTAAACGGATTCGGGATGAGCTTGGCGAGTTGCCGCTGATTGCCGAAGACCTGGGTGTCATCACCCCTGCGGTAACCCGGCTGCGCCAGAGCTTGAAACTGCCGGGCATGAACATTCTGCAGTTTGCTTTTGACGGGAGCAGTAAAAATCCCTACCTGCCGCATAATTATACGGATACAAACTGCGTGGTGTACACGGGAACGCATGATAACAACACAACCAATGGCTGGTTCTACGGCGCCGAGACGGGGGACACCATGCGGCGCTACATTATGGACTATACAGGCGCTGAAAGTTCCGCTGATTTTCACCTTCATGCCATTCGTCTTGCCTACGGCTCAATTGCGGATCTGGCCATGCTGCCTGCCCAGGACATTCTCGGTTTCGGAGAAAAGCTGCGCATGAACACGCCCGCCACCGCTCAGGGCAACTGGCGCTGGAAGCTTATGCCTGGCCGCCTGACCACGGCTGTCATGGAGCTGCTCCGGCATATGGCAGGCCTGTATGGCCGCATGCCGGAAAAGCAGGCCATCACAAACCAGCAAGAAAAACCGCTGTCATGATCGTCGGCATTCTCAAAGAGATCAAAGACAATGAGAGCCGCGTGGGGCTCACGCCCGAAGGTGCACGAGCCCTTGTTGCGGCCGGCCACAGCGTGCTGGTGGAGCATGATGCAGGAGCGGGCAGCGGTTTTGCCGATGAGGGCTATGCTCTGGCCGGAGCCAGAATAGCCGCCGATGCTGAAACCATATGCTCTGCTGTCGATCTTATTGTCAAAATCAAGGAACCGTTGCCGCGCGAGTATGGCCTTTTCAGGCCCGGGCAAATTATTTTTACCTTTTTCCATTTTGCCTCAAGCAGGCAGCTCACCCAGGCAATGATCGATGCCGGCGCCGCATGCGTGGGCTATGAAACCGTACAGACCCCAAAGGGATATTTGCCCCTCCTTGCACCCATGAGCGAAATAGCCGGAAAAATGGCGCCCCTGATGGCATTTTCCTGTCTTGCAAAAACCTCGGGCGGCAAGGGCATTCTGGCATGCCCGGTAGCCCGTGTTCCGGCAGCCCGGGTTGTCATCCTTGGCGGGGGCACGGCAGGCCAGGCTGCGGCCGCCATTGCCACGGGCATCGGGGCTGAGGTTGTGATTATCGAGAAGGAGCCGGCCCGCATTGAGAGATTAAAGAAGCTTTTCCCTGCTGCTGCATGCTCGCCTGC
>JAFGCP010000143.1 GCA_016932595.1 Deltaproteobacteria bacterium | reverse complement strand
TAATTGTCGAAATTGGTGCACTGGCTGCCCACATGAAAGCTTAATCCCTCAACCACGAGCCCCGCGTCGAAAGACTGCCTGATCATGCCCAGGGCCTCGCCGGGCTCGATGCCGAATTTCGAGCTCATCTCGACCTGTGAACCCGTATCGGGCACTTTCAGCCGCAGCACAAGGCCTGCCGTGGGGCAATGCTCCCGGATTTTTTTCAGCTCATCTTTATTGTCGTAGGTTACCAGGGGCCGGTATTTTTTTATTTTCTGCAGTGTCTGCCGGTCCTTGATGGTATTGGAGAAAATAATCTTGTCCCAGATGTAAAAATCCTTGGCTTTCGGATCGAAATGCCGGATATAGGCATAGACCTGCATGAACTCGTTATACGATGCCACGTCGAAGCTGGCGCCCTCGTCAAACAGGGTCTTGATGATTTCCTGGTTCGAATTAGCCTTGACGGCATAATAGGCCTGCACACGCGGCAGATGCTTTTTGAACAGGCGGTAGTTCTTCCGTATCGTATCGTGATCGATGATGAACAGGGGCGTACCGTGCTCGTCAGCCAGTTTTCGCAAATTTGTTTTCATGGCGCCATCATATGGTAGGGGCAGGTTTCAAACCTGCCCCTACGGGTTTATCATGCCCCGAGCTTTGCGATCAGGCCCTTGAGCTTTTTAATTTCCTTGTTGTTTGCCAGGTACGACTCGGTGAGCTTGCGCCGCAGCTCCGGGCCGCGGTCGTACAGCCGCTTGAGCTTTTTCGGCTTTGTCGTCTGTATGGCATAGGCAACCATCAGCGGTAGGGCCATGGTGACATCCAGATAGGCCGTGACCGTTTCATCAAGCTTGGTCGGGTCGATTTTACCCCAGCTTGCCGCTTCCGAGGGCGGCGCGCCGGACAGGCCGCCCGTGTCGGGCCGCGCGTCGGTTATGTTGATATCATAGTCCTGCCCGACTTCCGGTATCATGAGCACTTCCTGTATCTGCGGCTCGGTCTGGAGCATGAAGTTTTTCGGGCTGCCGCCGCCGATAAGGATAACGCCGGTCTTGCCCTTTTCATAATTTTTGGCATTGAGCACGATGGCTGTCGAGTCATTGACATCGATACTGGGGTTGATTTTGAGCTTGAACTTGTCCAGCATGCCCATGGCCTCGGCCAGCAGCTCGACGCCGGCCACATTCATGCCGATCGTTGAATCGCCGGGTGACGAGGTAAACACGGGTATGCCGTTGCGGTAGGCTGCTGCCAGAATGCTTACCTGGCCAAGTTTTTTTGCTTTTTCATACCGGTCAAGCACCCGCCCAAGCAGGTGATAGAACTCACGGGTTCCCATCTCTTTCTGGAATTCGGGCTGCACCAGGATTTCGCGCAGGACGCGGTCGGTTTCCATGAGCACATCTTCATAGTCAAACAGAATATCGTAGATGCGCGTAACGCCCTTGTGCCGCAGGTCTTTATCATCCACCGTGTGGCTGCCCCGGAACATGGGCAGATTGAGGGCAAAATGCATATCGTGATACATGTTCGCGCCCGTGGCCACGATCCAGTCGACAAAGCCGTGGTTCATGAGGGGGATGATGGCTGAGGGGCCAAGGCCCGCGGGCGTCAGGGCGCCGGCAAGGCTCAGGCCGATGGTGACATCTTTTTTTGCGTAGCGGTCTCGCAGCAGATGGCAGGCTGCCCGGAGCCGACCGCCGTTATAGGCGTCCAGGTTATCGATAAGGGAGACTATGCCCGTATCTTTTGAAATAGCCTTGGGCATGATGCGCTTGCCCGACAGATACCGCGCCTTGCCCGGGCAGCAGGATGATTTTTGTTTTTTCATTATGCTCTGCTTTCTATGAAGTTTGGCTTTACAACACTATGTGGGAGTGTTCTGCTGGGTTTTTCTTATGCGTACTATCCTTGAGAAAAGAAGCCTGAATTCAGTAGCCAGTACAAAAAAATTTTTTTGATTTTTATTCTGACTTCTGACTTCTGGATTCTAATTTCCATTGCTTCTATGAAGGGCGTATTACAGCATAGGGCCCCGTTGGAAGTCAAGCAAAGACATGCAGCAGCGGGCATCGACGCCACGTGTTCGCGCAAACAGGAGCTTGTTTTTAGCCGTTTTTTTTATTACCATAGAGCCTGTCAGCTGCACGCCCGCAGCCTTTTTACAACCATGAAGGGAGGTCCGGCCATGAAGGAGCATCTTGTCGGCATCATAGCGGATACGCATGACAACAGGCCCGCCATTCAGAAGGCGGTTGCTGTGTTCAACCAGCGCGGTGTTGGCCTGGTGGTGCATGCCGGCGATATGATATCGCCGTTTACCATCCTTGATTTCAAAAAGCTGCGCTGCCCCATGGAAATCGTTTTCGGCAATAATGACGGCGAGCGCGTGGGGCTTTCCGCCGCCTTCAGGGAAAACGCAAAACTGCTGCCGGGCCCGCGCGAGTTCACGTTCGGGGGAAGGCGCTTTCTGCTCATGCATGAAGACGGCTGTGTTGCGGCTGCGGCCCAATCGGATGCGGTGGATATCATCGTGTACGGCCATACCCATGACATTGATGTGCGGCAGGGGCCGCCTCTTGTCATCAACCCGGGCGAGGCCGGCGGATGGCTGCGGGACAGGTCGACGGTTGCAATTGTAGGCCTGACATCGCTTGAGGTGGAAATTATCGATCTGGCCGAGTGAAGCTCTCCCTTGCGTTACAGGATTGATTTATGGCGGATCACAGCCGCCCTGTGCGGCACACCTGCAGCAGGTTTATAAACCTGCTTTTTCAAGCCATACAAAAAGTCCCAGCACCAGCACTTCAATGACAAGAATAATCCTCCACTCGCATACGCGCAAGAGTTCCGGCAGGGTTTTTTCGCCAAAGGAGCCTTTGTTTAAAATAGATTTTTCAAGCCGAGGATACCAGGCTGCAAAAAGACCTGCTCCCGCAAGCATGCCCAGCAGGCCGCCGAAAAGCGCATCGAGCTTTCCATGCGCAGCGGCAGCCACCACGGTGCCGGGGCAGTAGCCGAGCAGGCCGAACCCCACGCCGAAAACAAGGCCGCCGACAAGGGTTGAACCAACAGAGCCGGGCTTTGGATGCAGCTGCGCAAGGCCGTACTTTCGCAGCAGATGCACGCCTATCATGCCGGTGAGCATGGCAGAGAGCATGATTTTCACCACGGTGAAATCCCTAAAAAGCAGCTGGTTCACGATAATGTCAAAATTCGTCACTCCGCCGCGCTGCAGGGCAAAGCCGAAGCCAATGCCGATGGCAAAGCCGATGCCGAGCTGGAGGCGCTTACTGGTATGAATTTTAGTTATCACAGCATCATACTCCCTGACGAGTCACCTCAAAAATGTAGGGTGGATTAAGCGAAGCGAATCCACCAAAACTATTCCACCTGCAAGCCCGTTATATTCGGGGGCTCAAAAGCACCCCAGTCCGCTGAATAATAACCCCGTTCTACGGCTCTCATGAAAGAGCTGTAGGGCCAATCAACTGGTCGACGTGCATTTCCATGCTTTACAGGGTTGTAATGAATATAATCCATATGCCTTCGCCAATCGTCTTCATCCCGCAGCAGATGTTCCCAAAACCTGCGCTGCCATACCTGTTTTTCTTTCCGCTCATTGAGCGAGTTTGCAATGCCAACGGAAAAATAGCGTTTTATTAATCTCCAGCGCGTGGAGAAATCATTATCGTTTTCAGGAAGCTGCCAGATGCAGTGTATATGTTCAGGCAAAACAACAACTGCATCAAGCAAAAATGGATGCCGGCTTTGAGCCTGCCGGAATGCATTTCTGAGCCTTTTAATATTGGCTGTTTCGGTCAGCAGCCGCTGACGGTTATGGGTAACGACTGTAAAAAAATAGTGCCCGGCTTTCCTGTAAAGTCTTTTATAATCGCTCATTTTTTGTGAACAGAGCAGGCAATTTTAAAAGGTGGATTCGCTTCGCTTAATCCACCCTACAAAGTTCGAGAAAAAAGGGTGGTGAAAAAAATCATCAATACAGCAGCATCGCCGTTGCGATGCCGCCCGCGAAGAAGCAGGCTGCGGCAAGCCAGCTGCTGGCGGCAAGCTGCATGGTGCCGCTGATACCGTGCCCGCTGGTGCAGCCGCCGGCCCACCGCGCGCCAAGGCCCACGAGTATGCCGCCGGCACAGGCGGCAAAAAAGCGCAGCGCAGCGCTGCTGCCGAAGGTCTTTGCCCACAGATCAGGAACAAATACCGCCTGGAGGCTTCCCGACAGCCATGCCGACACAAAAGCCCCCACGGCCACTCCTGCCACGAGCATCCACTCCCAGTCGATCTCCGGCGTAAACTTTTTATAATAGGGTTTTTCTGCTGCCGGTTTGCCGCGCACAAGTTTTTCAAGCATGCCGCATGAGCGGGAAAATGCGGTGGAGCAGCCGATGAATTTGTCGGACACGACAATTGCGATGCAGTTAAGCAGCCCGATGATTATGCCAACGGCATAGGGCGACCAGGTTTGTGCGGTTAAAAAGTCCATGAATGGCTTCCCCGGGCAGAGGCGCGATGCATCGCGCCCCTGCATTGTCCACGACGATCAAACCCCGGCGGTTTGTAAGGTTTTTTACACCCGCGGACCGTGCAGCTGAGTGCACAGTGCGCAGGCGCCGGCAAACCCTGCTGCAGCGTAGGCAGTCATGCCGCCGGCCACATTGAGCACGTATTTGAAGCCACGCTGTTTCAGAAGGCTCGCTCCCATGCTTGACCGGTGGCCGGTATTGCATATGACCACGGCCGGCAGCGATGTCTCTATCTCCTTGAAGCGCGACCTGAGATCGGGCATGGGTATATTGACGGCGCCTTCGATATGCCCCGCTTCAAACTCACGGGCCGTGCGCACATCCAGAAGCGTGAACCGTTCCCGGCGCTGCATCTGAGCGTGAAGGTTCTGCACGGAAAGCTGCGGCACCGTGTCGAAAGCAAACCCCGCCTTTGCCCATTCATAGATGCCGCCGTCAAGAAAGCCGGTTATGCGGTCATGGCCAACACGGCGAAGGAGCACGATGGCATCTGCTGCCTGCTCCGGGTTTTCGGTTACAAGCAGCAGCTGCATGCCATGCGGCAGAATCCAGCCGGCAAAGGTCGAAAAATTGCTGCCGAAGTCAATATGATAGGAGCCCGGAACATACCCGCCTCCGAAGGCTGCCGAGGGGCGGCAGTCAAGCACGATGGTATTTTTCTGCCGCATTCGTTTTTTGAACTCAACAGGCTCAAGAGCTTTGAGGGGAGGCAGTTTGTCAACAAGGGCAGGGCCCTTGCCGTTTACCGCACTGCAGCGGCTGAAGTGATCGGGAGCAGGCGGCATATTGGTGGTAAGCGTTTCGATGAATTTCTTTTTATCTTTTATTTTAAGTGCCCCGTTGTACTTCTTTTCATACCCGATAGTTGAGGTGCGCATGGCGCCCATTGCCCTGCCGCACAGCGACCCCGCGCCATGGGCCGGATAGACTGCGCAAACTGGCGGCAGGCTGAGCAGCTTTTTGTGCAGGCTGTCATAGAGCCTGGCGGCGAGGCTTTCGGCAATGCCGGGGAACAGGTCCGGCCTTCCCACATCGCCGACAAAAAGGGTATCGCCGCAAAACACCGCCGCCGGGTCGCTGCCCCGCGAGCGGTCGGTGACCACATAAGAAACATGCTCCGGCGTATGGCCGGGCGTTTCAAGCACGCCGATGGTCATATCCTCAATTTCAAAGGTATCGCCTTCTGCCACGGCACTATGCTTGAACGCGCATGTGCCGGCCTTTGGCGCATAAATAACCGCGCCGGTTTGGGCCGCAAGATCCGTATGCCCCGAAATAAAATCGGCATGCAGATGGGTTTCAAGAATATGGGTTATTTTCATTCCCATGGCACGGGCAGCGTGAATATAGACTTCTATATCGCGCCGCGGGTCGATAATGGCGCAGGTTGTTGTGCCGCCCAGAAGGTAGGAACTGTGTGCGAGGCCTTTGACGAAAAATTGATGCACAAACATGGCTTATCCCTCCCTTATAAAACCATATAAAAATCTTTGTAGCACTTAGTTGGCAGGTTTGAAAGGTTTTTCTTAATTGAGCAGGAGGGGGGGCTCCTCCCCCGTCCTTTCACGCCACCGGACATACGCCTCCGTATATGATTTTCGGTTACAGATTTAGTTAAATGCTCCAACAGTTTTTTCTATAAGGCCGGTAAGGGACTTTCACCCGCAAATAAACGCGCCCTGACGGGC
>JAFGCP010000142.1 GCA_016932595.1 Deltaproteobacteria bacterium | reverse complement strand
TCAGCACCTCGGCCCCGCCGCCGGGCAGAGACCCCAGGCCCGCAGCGATAAGCTGCTCAAGCACCGCGGTCACGCTCAGTCCTGAAATGTCTGCAAAATACTGAATCTCAACCGGCGTAAAGGCCTTTATGTGCACTGCCGGAAACTCCCGCTTCAGGGCCGCCACCAGGTCCCGGTACCAGGCAAAGGGCTTGTCCGGGTGCAGGCCGCTCACCATATGCACCTCGGTAATGCCCAGAGGCAGGCTGGCAGCCACGCGCGCCATCACATCCTGCACAGTCATGGTATAGGCCTGCGGCGCTCCTGTATCGCAGCTGAAAGCGCAGAAGGCGCAGCGCGATACGCAGATATTGGTCAGGTTCACATGGCAGTTGACATTAAAAAAAACCTTGTCTGCCGTGCGCCTGCGTTTTTCACCGGCAGCCATTGCCCCGAGGGCCAGTATGTCGGTGCAGCGCAGCAGGCACAGAGCGTCCTCCCGCGAAAGACGCTCGCGGCAGTGCAGTTTGTCGGCAATCACAGTAAGATCAGACATGATTTTTTGAATGTATCATAAATTTTGGGATTTTTTTCTGAAAAAAATCTGTGAAACATGCTGCATGGCGGTTAATCAGGTGCAGGCGATCTGCGACGCATACACCATTTTAAAAGGCGACCCCTTCAGCTCCTTCAAAAACTGCTTCAGCCCCTCAGCGGTTTCCGGCCAGGGGTGGCCGATGCCCACGGCGCAGCCATGCTTTAAGGCATGGGCCTTGAGCTTCACGAGCTGCCCGTAGACAGCGCCGGCGGTACGGGTATTGTCGATGAACTCATGAGAACAGGCTGCCATCATGTTCATGCCGCGGGCCGTGGCAAAACCGACGGAGCGCTCCGAGGTGCAGCTGTCGACAAAGTAAAATTCCCGCTCGAGAAAAAAGGCAAGGGCTTCGCGCATTTTGGGCCGCGATTCGGTAAAGCGCGAGCCCATGTGATTGTTTATGCCTGCGGCGTGAGGAAAATTTTCAAGGTTTCTCAGCAGAATTTTTTCTATTTCCCGCCTGCTCTGGGAGAGATACAGCGCTCCGGGGCCGGGGTTGAGCGAGCGGTTATGCGGCTCCATGGGCTGATGAAGCATGATCTCATGACCCCGGCCGTGTATATTTTCAGCCAGGCTGCGCGAGAACTGCATATGGGGCAGAATGGCATAGGTAAGCGGCGCCCCCAGCTCCAGAAAAGGCCGCACCCGCTCGACATTGAAGCCCACATCATCAAGAATAAAGGCTATGCCGGGCGCCGCAGCCGTGCCTGCTTCCGCATCCAGTGCCCGGGCAAAAGGCTTCAGCAAAAAGCCTGTTCCTGCCCAGGCGCCTGCGGCAAACAGCGCCGTGCGTATCAGAAAATCGCGCCGCGAAACCTGGCGGTTGGGTGATGCCATGACCAAAAAATCTCCGGTGGGGTACGTATCGAGGCCCGGCAATGCCGTCAGCCTTTATGCAGTATACACTTTTTGTTTTGTCATGCAAAAAGCTTAAGCTGCTTTTTTTTCATTTTCTGCGGCGACTGCCGCGACTGCCGGCGGCACTGCTCTGCGGGTATATCCCGGATAAAGCATGAAGGCGCCATCTGCCGCCGCTCGCCAAAGAAAAAACGGCTGCGCGCATTGAGCACATAAAGCCTGTCTCTGGCCCGTGTCATGCCCACATACAAAAGCCTGCGCTCTTCCTCCTGATCGCAGGCGAAGCTTCCGGCGCTGTCGGGCTCATAGGGAAAAAGGCCCTGCTCGAGGCCGGTTATGAACACCACAGGGAACTCAAGGCCCTTGGCGCTGTGAACGGTCATGAGCGTGACGGCTTCCCGCCGGGGCGTGCATATCTCCCCGTCATGCAGGAGCGCTATTTTCTGCAAAAAAAGCGGTATGCCCAGCCTGGCGGGCATGCCGGAGAAAGCCATTGAAGCGGTCAGGAAAGCAAAGTAATCATCGCTTTTTTCCTCTGCCGCCCCGAAAATGCCGTCCCATAGTTCGGCAATCAGCCGGTCAAGATACAGCTCATCAGCCTTCCGGGCGCACAGCTCCATAAGATCTGCCGCGGCAGGCAGGGCTGCAGGGGCTCTGCCGCCGGCCGGGTTGGCAATACCTGCAAGCAGGGCCAGCACGGATTGAATTGCAGGCTCTTCAAAAACCGACTTTGTCGCGGCAATGTCAACCGGTATCCCCCGGCTCTGCAAGGCCTTTTTCAGCAGGCGGCCCTGCTGGTGCAAGCGATACAGCACGGCGATATCGCCAAAACCCTTCACGCAGTCATCCGCCTCATGGCCCAGGCTCTCAAAGCGCATGCCGCCCATAAGGCGCTCGACCTCGCGGCTGACAAAGGCTGCCTCATCCTGATCCGTGGGCAGCTCGAGGATGTCAACCGGTACGCCGCGGGGCCGCAGCGGCCGCAGGGTTTTGTCGATGCGCAGGCTGTTCTTTTCAATAACAGCCTGCGCCGCCGCAAGGATCGTGGCGCTTGACCGGTAATTATCCTCAAGATGCAGCACGGCTGCGCCGGGAAAATCGGTTTGAAAGCGCAGAAAAATATCAACCTGTGCGCCCCGGAAGCCGTAAATGGCCTGGTCGGCATCGCCGACAGCGCAGAGATTGGGCTGCTCAGGGCACAGGGCTTTTATGAAAGCACACTGGGCCGTATTGACATCCTGGTACTCATCTATTGAGATATGGCTGAACCGGCTGCGAACCGCTTCCCGGGCCTGGAGCGATGCGGCAAGAAGTTCTACCGTTTTTAAAATCAGATCATCAAAATCAAGCAGGCCGCGGGCCTCAAGCAGCGCCTGATATGCCCGGCTCACGGGCGACAGCCCTCCGTACCCGGCCGGCCCGTTTTTTTCCCGGGTTATCTCCAGCTCCAGCTTTTTCCGTGGGCGGCTGCCGTCCTGGCCGCAGGCAGCGGCTGCTTCCTTGATCAGCGCGGCCCGGTCCGCAGGGCTTATGAGGCAGACATCTGCGGGCAGGCCGATATGCCTGCCATGCTGTTTGAGTATGTCATAGCAGAGGCCGTGAATGGTGCTGACCCGTATGGCCGACAGGTCAATGCCCGGCGCCTGCAGGGCCGCAAGCCTGCCGTGCATTTCTTCCGCCGCCTTGGCCGTGAAAGTAATGGCAAGCAGCCGCGAGGGGTCGATGCCGGCATGCGCTGCCATATAGGCCAGCCGGAACACCAGCGTCCGCGTCTTGCCCGTGCCGGCGCCCGCGACAATAAGCAGAGGCCCGTCAACCGTCCGGGCGGCTTTTTGCTGCGCCGGATTGAGGTCTGAAAGAAAATCCTGCATAGAGAGTATCTTGACAGAAAACGGCAACAGTGCCAGTGTAAAGCAAAACTTTATACTAAAAGCCATCTCAATTCAAACCAATACTGCCATGCGCGTACTTCTCATCTATCCGCCGCCCTGGAAAATCCCCGAACAGGGCCGGCAGCCTGACGAAACAGGCGCGGGGCCGCCCCCGGGCATCGACAGCGCAGCGCTTTTGAGCGGCGATATACTGCATCTTCCCTGCGGGCTTTTAAGCCTTGCGGCGCAGGCGCAGCGGGCCGGGCATACTGTCGAGGTTGTAAACCTTTTTACCTGTGCCTGGGATCGCATTGTCGAAATTATCAAAACCCGGCCGGCCGATTTTTTCGGGCTTTCCTGTTTTACCTCAAACCGGCGCGGCACGCTGTATCTTGCCCGGCTCATCCGGGAGCTGTATCCGCAGGCCCATATTGCCGTCGGCGGTCCCCATGCGACAGCCCTGCCCGCCGGCATGCTCGAGCAGTGCAGCGCCATTGACACCGTGGTGATCGGGGAAGGGGAGGAAACATTCGCCCGCCTGCTCAGCGGGATTGAAAAGAATACCGTCGCCTGCGGCATTCCCGGCACGGCATATCGCAGCCAGGGCCGCATTCTGCTTGCTCCGCCGCGGCCGCGCATTGATGATCTTGACCGGCTGGCCCCTGCCTGCGACTGTGCCGCCGACCATATCATCATAACCTCGCGCGGCTGCCCGTGGGACTGCTCATTCTGCGCATCCACCTGCATCTGGGGAAAAAAAGTCCGCTCTTTTTCACCTAAATATGTGTTAGATATGCTACATATTCTAGTCAATGGCTGCGGGCAGAAAGCCCTGGCTTTCAAGGATGAAACCTTTACCCTTGACCGGCGACGCGTGCTTGCCGTCTGCCGGGGCATTATGGAAAGGGGCCTCAATTTTTTATGGAGCTGCGATACGAGGGCCGACGCGCTTGACGAGGAGCTTCTTGCGGCCATGCGCCGCGCTGG
>JAFGCP010000141.1 GCA_016932595.1 Deltaproteobacteria bacterium | reverse complement strand
CGATCTCGAAGTGGGCATTGTGTATTGTCCCGAAACAGCCGGCGCTCAAAGCGCGGCAGCCTCGATAATAGAGGCTATCAGGTCCTTTCAGGAGAAAACCGTCAGCGGCCGGCGCGTCAAAACATCGCTTATCGAGTACCGCGGCAAAGATGCGCTGCAAGGGGCGGTCTCACGGGGCAGGCTGAAGGCGCTTTTCATCCTTCCCGGCTGCCCGGCGTCGGCATGCGCCGAGATCACCCGCGTGACTCGAAAGGCCGGAATCCTGTCCGCGGGCGCCAGCCAGGAGCAGGCCGGGGCCTGCGGCATAGCCCTGAGCATCGTGCGCGAGGGCAGCAGGCCGAAGGTGGTGCTGAACCTGAAAGCCGGCGCCGCCGAGGGCAAAGCATTCAGCGGCAAACTGATACGAATATCCGAACTGGCGGGGCAGTAGCGCCGGCACTCAGAGGAAAACAGCGTGTTCCGTTTTTTTAACAACCTGACCATACGGGCAAAGCTCATTTGCAACGCCGTGCTCTGCGCCCTGGTGGTCGGCGGATTCGTCGTACTTTTTTTCCCGTATAACCAAAAACTGCAAATACAGGCCCAGGCGCTGGAAAAAGCCGTTGCCCTGGCCAACATGACGGCGGACAACCTTGCCACCAGCGTCACCTTCGAAGACCGGAAAACAGCGGCGGAAATTTTTGCGGTGCTCCGGTCGACCCCCGATTTGCTGTTTGCCGAAGCGCGCAACTCCGACGGCAGCGTGTTCATGAGCACCGGCTCGATACGGCATCCGCCGTTTACCCATGACGCCGGCGAGCGGGTCCAGACCGAGATCGTCGGCACGACCGTCTTCGTGCGCGTTCGGCTGCTCGAGCGCGGCATGGCCGCCGGCCGGCTGCTGCTCGGGTTTTCCATGAAAAAAGCGCAGGCCCAGATGCAGCGGGTCATCGCCACCGCGGTTGCCGTGGGAACCCTGCTCGCGCTTCTTATCATTGCCTTTACGGCTCTCGTGGCCAACAGAATCTCGCGGTCCGTCGGGCACGTCATCCGGGCGACCGAGGAGATAGCCAGCGAAAACTTCAGCGCCACGGTCAATGTCAGGTCGGGCGATGAGATGGGGCTGCTTGCCGGGGCGATCAACGCGATGAGCGCGCGCCTGCAGGAGAGCCGAACGCAGCTCATCAGGTCGGAACGGCGCTACCGTTTGAACTTTGAAAACGTCTCCGACGTCATTTTCTCGCTGGACAGAAATCTCGGCCTGACCAGCGTGTCGCCCTCGGTGGAAAAGCTGTCGGGGTTCACGGCCGGCGAGCTCTCCGGGCATACGGGCCGGATCCTGCGGATGCTTGCCCCCGAATACCGGCTGCAGGCCTTCCGCGACATGCGGGCGCTGCTGGCCGCCGGCGGCTCCCTTCACGGCATACAGTACGAGTTCGTTTCCCAGGCCGGGCAGCGCAAGTGGATCGAGATAAACGCCGCCGCCCACACCGGCGACCACCATGCCGCAGCCACAATAGTGGGCACCATCAGGGACATCACGGAGCGCAAGGGGGCGCAGCTGGCGCTGAGCCAGGCCCAGGAGCGGTACCGCTCGGTCATCAGCCAGGCGTCTGACAGCATTGTGATGGTCGACGCCGACACCAGGGCGATCATCGAGGTCAACGAAGCGTTCCAGCAGCTTCTCGGGTACGACGGCTCCGACACGGACAGGCTTACCCTGTACGATATCATGGCGGAGGACCAATCCGAGGTGGATCTCAGCCTGGCCAGAATCATGAGCGAAAAGCGCTGCTGCATAGGAGAGCATTATTTCCAGGCCAAAGCGGGGGGCGCCAGGGTGCCCGTCGAGATCAACGCAAACGTCATACACGCCGGCAGCAGCCAGGCGGTCTGCATCATCGCCCGCGACATCTCGGCGCAGAAAAAATACGAGAGCAGCCTGATCCACATGGCCAACCACGACTCGCTCACGGGGCTTCCCAACCGGTCGCTTTTCATGGACCGGCTCCAGCAGGCCATGTACAAGCAGGAGCGCCACGGGAACATGCTTGCCGTCATATTCATCGACCTGGACCAGTTCAAGGTGGTCAACGACACCTACGGCCATGCCATCGGCGACAAGCTGCTGCGCGAGGCGGCGCGCCGGCTGCAGGGCCTTATCCGCAAGAGCGATACCGTCGCCCGGTTCGGGGGCGACGAATTCACCTTGATCGTTGCCGATATCGTGAGCCAGAACGACGCCGCGTCGATCGCGGGCAAGATACTGAAAATTTTCAACAGGCCGATCAGCCTGGATGTGGGCGAAATCTTCATGAGCGCCAGCATCGGCATTTCCCTTTTCCCCCATGACGGCACGGCCGCCGATCTGCTGAGAAACGCCGATATGGCCATGTATCACGCCAAGGCTTCAGGCCGAAACAACTTTCAGTTTTTTTCCGGCGTGCTCAACGAAAAGGTCCGCGAACGCCTTGCGCTGGAAAACGGACTGCGACAGGCCCTGGAGCGCGATGAATTCATCGTGGAGTACCAGCCGCGCCTGGATGCCTCGACGCACACCGTCATCGGCGTCGAAGCCCTGCTGCGCTGGCGGCATCCGGAAAAGGGCATTGTTGTCCCCCTGGACTTCATACCCCACGCGGAGGAAACCGGCTTTATCGTGCCCATCGGCATGTGGGTGCTGTCCGCGGCATGCGCGCAGAACAAGGCTTGGCAGAACGCCGGGTTCGCCCCGATCCGGGTGTCGGTCAATATTTCCGCGCGCCAGTTCAGGGAACAGGACTTTGCCGCCAGCGTGAAAAAAACGCTCGCTCAGACCGGCCTCGCGCCCCAATTTCTGGAACTCGAAATAACCGAGAGCAGCCTCATGATTAACCATGAAGAAGCGGTCACCGTGCTGCGGGAGCTCAAGTATCTGGGCGTGACCATAGCGGTGGATGATTTCGGCACCGGCTATTCGTCTCTGTTGCAGCTCAAACAGCTGCCCATCGATACGCTGAAGGTCGACAAGCATTTCATCGAGGGCCTTTCCCGCAACCGCAACGATGAGGCGCTCGTGGACACCATCATCCATATGGGGCACACGATGGGGCTCCGGGTGGTTGCCGAGGGCGTCGAAACGCGTGAGCAGATGCGCTACCTGCTCGATCGCAATTGCGTCGAAATGCAGGGCTTTTATTTCAGCCACCCCCTGGCCCCGGAAAACGTGCCGGCATACTTCACGACGTGCGCAGAGGCCGGGAGGGCCGCTTCAGGCGGCAGCAGTCTGCGGCCGGCGTAATCCGGGCACCCCTTCGCTTCCGCCGGTGGCACACGAGTGCGGTGAATGCTCGTAGCGGGGCGGCGGGATCAAATCCGCGATGCATCTTCGGCTGAGCCGCAGCCCGAGCACCCATACGGCAGGAAGCCCTACCAGATAAGATCAATCTGCTATGTTGAAAAAATTTTATCCTTGCTGACCAGCACGGCGCTTTCCTGGCTATGGAACCTTACGCGGTGAATTGAATATGCCGAAAAATTTGTGTACTTTGTGTGCTACGCCCCCTTGTTGGTGCCCTGTATTGCTGTTTAATTTATTTACTTATTTAAGGGCGTCCCTCATTCCTCACGATAACTACTGAACTCTTATATCACAGGTGCCCATAATGCGCGGGGCATTTACGAGCATGCAGTCAATATCGTCGGCATCTAAAACAGCGCGACGGTATGCTTCTCCCAGGCTTCGACCGGAAAAAAAATTCGCATACAACCGCTCATAAAAAAGGCGGCCTGCCCTCTGCTCAATTTCACGGGTCGATACCAAAAGGGACAGAGCGCCTTTTTGGAAAAGCATGACCGGCAGGCCTCTTAAAAATTCCGCGGCATCATGTTCCAGACGACCGCCATAACAGACATTCAAGGCAACAAGCGGTGATGCGGACAAAAGGCTGCGGGCGAGGTCAGAGAACTTAAAGTCACCCCAGGCGAAACGCATGACCGTCAGATCTTCCGCCGTGCAGCTCACCACGCCGTGGGTGACAAAATGCGTTATACCGTACGCCGGCCGGAACGCTTTGATCAACTGTGATCGGCGGGGATCATACAGGCAGCGGGATTTTTTTGTCAGGGCTGCAAGCGATGCCAGTTCCCCCGGCGAGGCGGGATCGCTTCTGGTGCCGACAAACAGAGCGGAACGGGGTATGCTTTTCGGGCCATTCTCCCCTAAAACAGCCATGTGAAGGGACGGCCAGTAGTTGACAATCGTATCCTTAAGCAGTGGCGCATTATTTCGCTTCAGCGCATGAAAAGGCACGCTGTTAAAAACGCCATGGGGGATGATAATGAGCCGGGCGCCGCTGACCGCATCAAGCGCTTTTTCGAAAATGCGGCTCATCCGGTCGAGCATGTCCTTTGTGGCTCTTTGCCCAAGCGTCAGCCGGGCAAGCTCGGCATAGGCTTTTGTATCTATCAAGAACCGCGTATACCCGCGCGCCGGATTGCGGGAAAGCAGCAAAACACCCGAATCGCCGAAGTCAAAGCAGTACAGCAGGGTGACATCATTATCAAACACTGCGGCGAGCCTGCTGCCTATCTCATCGATCCTGATATTGGGGGTGAGCACGTTATCGGTGCGCTTTTTGGCATAGTGCCGCTTGTATTCCTCCGTTAAAAATCGCGCCCGGAACATTTCCGCCCGGTTGAGGGCGTAGCGATATTCATGGCCGGTTTTCAGCAGGTGCTGTACCGCCTCATAATACACGGGATAAAAGTAATTCGTGATAAACGAGGCATAGTGGGAGGTGACCGTTTTCTGATTGGTATAGTCGTTTCGCACGGTGAGGAGGATTTTACGGTACCATTCCTGCGCCCTGCGGGAATCCCGGAAAACCTTTTCCCATGTCCTGCCCAGGAGCAGGGCAACGGGCCAGTAGCGCATGGCGGTTTTTTTCCATGCCGGCCGTTTCACCGCCCCGCAAAGCTCTTTTTCATACTGCGCCAGCGCCTTCCGGTCTTTAAGCGCCCAGGCGCAGTAACAGAGACCGAACAGCGCCCATACATGAAAAACACCCGTTGCAGCACGGCGTGTTTCCTTAAAGGCGCCCAGCGCATCGCGGTAATGTTTATTCAGCCATAAAAGCATGGCTTTTCTGAAACTGAGCAAAGCTGCGTAAAGCTCTTTATCCCTGAAGTCCTCACGGCTGCGAATTTCCTCCAGGGCACTGTTGACCCTGTTAAGAAGCGGCTGATTATCTTCCGGGGAAAACCGGTTGTAGTTGTAGTCGTGAAACTCGATATCGATGCTTCCCAGCACGGAAGCATAATACCGGTTGGGCCTGTTGTTTTTTTCAGCCGCTGCCTGTGCCTTCCTGAAAAAGGCGTATGCCGCCCCATGATTGCCGGTATACCCCAGGGTATAGGCGTGGGAGTGGAAACCGGCCTCCTGAAGTTCAGGGGCGTCAGACGGGCGTGTAAGGATTTTTTTCTGAATGGCAAGGGCTGCGGAGAACCTGCCCAGGCGGCTGCAGATGTCTGCCGCCAGGATCTCGGCAAACACCCGTTGGGGTTTTGACAGACGGCGGTTCTTTACCTTGTTCAGGAGGTCTTCGGCCTGTTCGCACAGGCCGGCTTCAATGTTTTTTTCGGTATCTGCGAACAGATCGGCATACAGACCGTAGCTCATCGTGTCTGCTTCTTGGCGGGTTTTTTGTTCAAAAACTTTTTCAGGGCATCTTCATCACCGGACAAAACACAGGCAAAAGCGCAAAGCTCTCTTCGTTCACGGGGCGACAGCGACGTATCGGCAGCCACTTTTGCCAGGGCTTTTTGCAAATCGTCACGGTACCGCGCCCGCAGGAGGCTGAGCGATCCTTCGGCAGGAATCTCCGGGCTTTTTTGGCGCCGTGTAAATCCCCCATAGCTCCAAGACGGTTCACGGAGCATTGATTCAAACCCCGGCACTGCCGGCGGTGCAGCTACAAGGTCACGGGCCTGATTGAAAAATGCAGCAGCCTTTCGGCCGAGACGGGCTGCAAGACTGCCGATCTGTGCTTCAAGCTGAAGCGGCGCAAGCAACTGCCTGAGCCGGGCCGGCAGCGAAGCTGCCAGGGCGCGAAAAGCCTCCTGGTCGAGAGCATCAGGAGCAGCGCTTGCGCGCTCCATGGCCGCAACGAAATCTTCCACCGGCATCCGGGACACGCTGTACCACCACCCGTACTCCGGCTCCCTCGGCACAAACACATTGCCGCGATACGTCGCGAGCATGGGAGCGAACACATTGAACACGGGGCGAAGCTCTTCAAACAGCCGGCTAACGGCGGGCTTCACGGCCTTCAGCCCGGCTTTTGCAAAAGCCACGGGGCTGTCCTTGGGGTGCGTCAGACAGGCATAGCGGTCAGTGAAAAGAAAGAGCTCGAGCACATCGTCCTGAAAGGCTTCATCCGCCTTGAGCTCAGGCAGCGTGCCGCTGTAGACGGCCGCATGAATGCGCTCCAGAAGCCGGCCGGCCTCCTGCCTGATTGCAGCGCCGCCGAAATACCCGGCCAGAAACCCGTTGAACCGCTCTTTGCCGCTGCCGCTCATGAGCCGGATAAGCCCGCCGATATGCCGCCGGAGCTCCCTTTTTTCCTCTCCCATGGCATCACCGCCGGGCGCGGTTCGTGCGGCCCTTGAAAAGCATGCCGCCGCATAGGCAGCCTCCAAAAGGAGCAGTTCCGTTGCTGCGTCGCCGGCCTCATCTTCGACAACCCCGGCCGACAAAAACGACAGCCGGTCAAGGGCCTGAAAATACAGCTGCTGGAGCCTTTTATCCGTTTGAACCTTTTTCATGACATTACCAGTTTTTTTCATCAATCAGGGCGGTGCTGCTGTATGTTCCCCGCCTGATCCGCCCCCAAATAACATCCCGGCCCCGGGTGAAATAATACCGGTCGGAAAACTTCTTCATCAATCCCGCGGCCATGGTTTTTTGTGCAGGCGGTGGGGCTGGCCGGTACCCTGTTTTCAAAAGCAGACGATGCCGGGGTTTGCCCTGTATGTTTTTTGTTATCACAAAAACGCCCGTATCGCTGAGAAAACCGAGATTGTCGGTAGTCTGTTCAGAGGCATAGTGAATATGACGGGGGTTGTGGTGGTCATGCCGGATCACGGCTTTAAGATATTTGGTATACTCTATGATCATGTCCGACAGCAAAACATGGCATTTTTGAAGACAGGCGCAGCCCCGGCACATGTCCCCCGCGGGCTCCCGGCCTGCCTCTTTGTCGCGCAGTACAGGGCAGCCGTATTGGCCGGCCAGGATTTTTTTCTTCCTCTGCATGTCCTGCGACGACAGGTCCAGCACGTTGTAAAGCTCCACAGCGTCCTCTGCCAGCACGTGCTTCACCACATGATACACCTGCCATGCCGCGCGGCCCGGTTCAGCCGACAGCATAACCGTGAATGCCGTGCCTTCGATAATACACATGCGTGCTATCCTTCCAAAGCTATATACTGGTCGCGTATATGTTTTTTTACAAGTCTCAGAAACATGGTCGATATACTGCCCGGCGCATACGGCAGCAGCTTGACGATATCTTCGTTTTTGACGCCGATGGCCGACCCCGGCTTGGCCGCGAATATCTTGCGGAGCTCCAGCTCCACATGGCCGGACGATGTACCGAGCCGCCTTGCCAGATAGCCGGTCTCTTCCTGTGAAAAAGACATATCTGCTGTGTACAGCTTCAGCTTCAGCAGCAGCCGCTCCTCCAGAACCGGCACCCGGTTTATTAAATCGAAAATCAGCCGTACATTGACAGCGGGCTTTTCCCCGGCACGGGCATCAGCCGGGGCTGCCCAGGCAGATACCAGGGACACATCGCGGGGATCAATGCCTGCAGTCGTTTTTGTCTTTTTCTGCCTGGACACGGGCTGTTTGCCTGTTTCATCCTCCAGGTGCGGATCGTCATCGTCTTCATCAGTGTCATTGGCTTCCTGTATCTCACCCAGTTTTGCGCGCCTGCCCGCCCGGTACTCCGAAACGGCTTTTGCCGACATGCTGTCGCGCTTGACCGTTTCGAATTTTGTCAAATAAAAATAATACAGCACCCTGCTCAGAAAAGTTTTAAACGAAGCCCCCCGGGCCGGGTCGTATTTTTCGAGTGTTTTTTCTTCGATAAATTTCACCAGAACATCCTGAACGAAATCATCCGGATCCAGCTTTAGCGTAGCGGTTTTATTTTTTGCACGAATGAAGGACCGCACTGCAGCAGCATAGCTCTTTTGAAACTCTTCTAAGGATGCCGGCGTTTGATATGACATGAGGAAACGATAAAAGAAGTATTTTTTAAAATTAATATACAAAAAGCAAAGCCTGTCAACTTGAATATTCCCGAGCTCAATTACCTCTGCCGGCTGGCAGGTCCCGCTTTTTTAACATCCGAAGCAGCTGAAAAATTTTCTGCTTTGTCCTTATTTGACACTACCCCCTGCTACATAAAAAACTCGAAGCTTTAAAAGCAGGAACAAGGCAGGAAAAACAGAACGGTCTTTTCAAATTACTTGTATGCCGGTGGTTAAAAAAAACATTATGCTTGACTTTATTTGTGCTTAATTTTTATATTAAACATCATTTTTTTTCGAACTTTTAAACCCGTCCATTTTTTCATTGTATGGTACTTTGTCTTTTTTCGTCAGGCCGCCCAGGCCGGGTGGAAGGGGGTTTCGTCTTTCCCGGCACTATCCGGAAACACGGGGGGGCAGGCTTGTGCAGCAGCGGCTGTGAAAAAAATTTTTATCCTTTGTAAGAAATACCGCAGCCGGCAGTATATGGCAGTATGAACTCGCAATAAGATTTTCGTGCGGAGAATACTGTGAACCTCTTTGAAACACTGCGCCACTGCAGCATACGTTTCACCTGCTCGCCGCAGGACCCCCGGGCCACCCTGCCCTCGGCCCTGTGGTGGCGCGAGCAGCTTGAGCTGCAGTGCAGAAAAGTCTGCTGCGTGGCCTCACGCAAAAGCTGCCCCGGCTGCCCGGTGCGCAAATCGTGCATGGTCACGTTTTTCTTTCAGCCCGAACTGTATTTCGAAGACAAAAAAACATTCAAAGGCTCCGCGCCGCCGCCCTTTTCACTTCAGTACCCCTCGCTTGCCGGCACAGCGCCGCCTGAAGGTCCCTTTTTTCTCCGCCTCACCCTGTTCGGCCCGGCTATCGAAAAATTTCCCTACTGGGTCGTGGTGCTCGAACGCCTGGGCAAGGGCAGGCGCTTTCCCTTCACGCTGCAAAGCGCCACAACCGGCCATGCCGCAAACATGCGAGAGCTTTACTCCTGCGCCCGCGAAACCGTTTCCTGCCGGCCCGACGCAACAGTACCGGCGCCGCTGGGTATCGCCTCACGCGCCGAGCTCAGCCTTATAACCCCCCTGCGGCTCATGAAAAACAAGCGGCCATTACTGAAACCGACATTCAGCAATATTGTCGAAAGCATATGCCAGCGCTACCGTAGCCTTAATCTGTTATACGGCGATGCGCCCGCCCCCGACCGCCCTGAAGACCTGCTGGCGAAGGCTGAAACGATTCGCCTGTCATCTGACGATATGCGCTGGCGCGAGCTTTCGGTGTACTCTCGCCACCAGACACAGAACATATCCTTCAGCGGCCTGCAGGGCAGCATCCATCTCGATGGCGACCTTGCCCCGTTTGACACGCTTCTGCAGTACGGCGCCGGCTGGGGAATCGGCAAGGGCACGGCCCTGGGGCTGGGAAGATATAAACTTCTGTGAGCATAACGATAAATTTTGGATACAGTTGAACGACCTTAAAATGCGAAAGGACGATTATGGACGATACGGTTTATAAAATAGCCATGGCCGGCATGCTGCATGACATCGGTAAGTTCGCCGAACGAGGCAACATGCCGGTAACCCCTAAGTATATCAATGACAATGCCGATCTTTATCAGCCGTTTTATAACAATAGGCATTCACATAAACATGCAGTTTATACAGCAGCCTTTATTGAACAAAATATAAAACTCCTGCCGCAAGAGTTTAACGCCCATGCCTGGGGCCTTTCCGATTCATTTATTAATCTTGCTGCTGGTCATCACAAGCCAGAAACTCCGATTCAATGGATTGTCGCTGTTGCAGACCGCGTGAGCAGCGGATTTGATCGTGATGAATTTGAAAGCTATAACAAGGGCATAGATTTCCGCGATTACAAAAAAACTCGCCTTTTGCCAATCATAGAAGGCGTATCATTTGAAAAAAAATCAGAAAAAGAAACGCTGGATTCATACCATTACAGGTACCCCCTAAAGGCGATTTCTCCAGCAAGCATCTTTCCTGAAAAAAAATCGGAAATTGAGCGGGCAGATGCTGAAAAAGAATATGAAGAATTGTTTTCAAATTTCATTGATGCACTGCAAAACCTGGAGCACCGTAAGCATGTTTTGCTCTGGTTCGAGCATTTTGACAGCCTTTTCTGTGCTTGTGCATCGCATATTCCAGCTGCCACGGTCGGCAATGTCATCCCTGATGTATCGCTGTATGACCACTGTAGGGCGACCGGGGCTCTGGCAGCGGCACTGTATCTTTTTCACGATCACACAAAAACCCTGACTACTGAAAAGGTCAAGAACTACGACGATAAAAAATTTCTGATCTTAACTGGCGATTTTTACGGCATTCAGGATTTTATTTTTTCAGAGGGTAGTGAAACGGGCAAGGCCTCCGCAAAGCTTTTGCGGGGAAGGTCTTTCGCAGTTTCGCTTATAAGCGAGCTTGCCGCTGATCTGATGTGCCGCAAAATGGGGTTGCCCGGTTGCTGCATCATCTTAAATGCAGCCGGGAAATTTACTATCATTGCCCCGAATACCAGCGAGGCACAGCAAAATATTGCCGCCGCTGAACAGCAGGTAAACCAATGGTTGTATAAAAGATTTTTCGGCCAGTGCGCGCTGGGCATCTCCTGGGTCGAAGCGTCCTGCGACGACCTTGTTTCAGGCAAATTCGGCACGCTGTGGGAGCGGCTCGCCGCTTCGGTCGAACGAAAGAAATACGCCAGATTCAGTCTTGATGATTTCGGAGGCGCGGTGCATGGCTATCTTGACGAATTTAACAATACCCTCAAGTCACCCCTCTGCCCGTTTTGCAGTAAACGACCCTCGGCACCAATGGCCGAAAACGATCCCTTGCTGGGAGAAGCTGTCTCAGCCTGCCCTGTTTGCCGCGATCATATTTATTTAGGTACACGCCTTGTAAAGACCACCCGCATTGCCATCGGGCACAGGGATGCCCCTTTTGAGCAAGACTGCCTGCTTGATCCGATATTTGATTTTTATCAGGTATCATTGGATGTAAGCGGGAAGCTTTTGCAGCTTGCCGATACCGATCAGCTTTATAAATACTGGGATATAGCTATACCAAACGAGCAGAAGGGCTCCGTTAGCCTCGCCACTAAATATATAAATGGGTATGTGCCGGTATATACCGATAGAGACGGAACGAATGAATCCCTAGACCGCCTGCTTGCCGGTAAAAAATCAGAGAAATTGAAGGATGAATTGTTTGATATGATACGTGATGGCTGGCCGAAAACATTTCTGCATTTGGCCAAACAATCCCTCAATCAATCGCCCGACGGTAAATTTTGCGGCATCGAAGCCCTTGGCATCCTGAAAGCCGATGTTGACAATCTGGGCCGCATTTTCGGCTGCGGCCTGTCGCGGATGAGCCTTTCGCGCCTGGCCACTCTCAGCAGGCAAATGAACAACTTTTTTACCCTTTACCTGCCGCACTTGCTGAGCAACGACAAGCGGTTCCAGGACATATACACTGTTTTTGCCGGTGGTGATGATCTGTTTCTAATTGGCCCTTGGAACCACATCATAGATTTTGCAGATTTTTTCAACGAGGCTTTCGGCCGCTATGCCTCCGGCAATCGCCAAGTAACACTCTCTGCCGGCATCAGCGTCAATAAGCCTAATGAACCGGTTTCATCGCTTGCCGAGCGATCGGAACAGGCCCTGCATAAAGCTAAGACTAGTGGCAGAAACGCCATCACGTTGTTTGCCGAACCTGTGCCGTGGCATGTGTTCAAGGAGCTGCAGGCCGTTCAGAGTACCATGCAATCTTGGCTGGACACCGAGGTTATCAATAAGGCCATGCTGTATCGGTTTAACGATTTTACCCGTCTGGCAGGTGAAGAAAAAAGTTTCCTTGCAAAACCTGGATTTATCGAAGATTCAGACTGGACCTGCCTGAAGTGGCGCTCCATGTTTAAATATAGCATTGTTCGAAATGTCGGCAAAAAACTCAAAGGCGATGAAAAATTAGCGGCCATCAGCCAAGTCGAGCAGGCAGGAGCATGGTTTAATACATACAGTTCGGCAATGAAAATCCCTTTATGGCAAATAATTTATAATCAACGATAAGGAGGAATTTTTTATGGCTATTCAATTTTGGAAAGACGGAAAAAAACCACAAATTAATCCTGATCTTTTTTCAAGTATTGCGGAAAAACTTGCCTTGGATGTTGCCTCTGAGAAGGGCGGCAATCGTAATAAGCCGACACAGATAAGAAAATTTTATGACGAGGTTATCCGTTTTGACAGCATAGTAAAAGCCAGCCCAAAGGAGTTTGACAACGTACTTCCGTATTTAAAAATGCTAAATGCAAAAGCGGCTTATGCCATGGGGCGCGATTTAATTTCTGGAAAGTTTAAGGATTTTATCGCAGACAGTCTGCATCAGGTTAACGACAAACAGGATTTTGCTGCCTTTACTGGATTGTTTGAGGCCTTCATAGGCTATTACAAGTTTCATTACGAAAAAACTGGTCTGCCGCAGAGAGGAGGCGCTAGATGAAATTACATAAAATCAAAAGACTAGAAGGTATCATAACACTGAAAAGCGGCCTGCACATAGGTTCCGGCAATATGGAAATGCATATCGGCGGCACAGACAGCCCCGTTATAAAGCATCCCCATACCATGGAGCCCTATATCCCCGGCTCATCGCTCAAGGGCAAGGTCAGGTCGCTGCTGGAAATGGAAAGCGGCCTGATGATTTATACCGACGGTGCAGTTGTTTCAGGCAAGACGCTGAAAAAAGAGGCTGTAGCAAAATCAGATGATTTAAAGTCCAAATGCGAAGGCATACTGAAAGTGTTTGGCTCCAGCGGCGCCGATATTGAAGATGAAACCGCCATCGGCCCGACCCGTGTGTCGTTCGCCGATTGCTATCTCGAGGAATCATGGAAGGTCAAGGCCCGTGATAACCGCTGGCTGTTGACTGAAGAAAAATCAGAAAACAGCATTAATCGTATTAAGGGAACTGCCGAAAATCCTCGGTTCATCGAGCGGGTTCCCGAGGGCACACAATTCCGCTTTCTCGTGACCTTCAAGGTGCTTCAGGACGGCGATGAGCAACTTTTCACCGACATACTGCTCAAGGGTCTTAGGCTGCTCGAGATGGACGCGATCGGCGGCAGCGGCAGCCGTGGTTACGGTAGAATTGCCCTGGAATTCGACGATAAGGAAGTGCAGGCGGCATTTAGAAACGTTAATGCTTTTTGAAGGGGGTACATCCGTGCAGGTATATGAAATAACGTTGCAGCCCCTGACCGGGTTCGGCACACCCCTCAAGGGCGACACAATATTTGGCCATTTCTGCTGGCAGCTCGCCTATGACGCCTCGCTGTGCGCGAAGCCCTTAACCGAAGCACTGAAGGCATACGCCGAAAAACCATTCGCAGTTTTTTCATCGGCATATCCCCGCTTCATCGATAGTAAGGGGGTGGTCTATGCCTTGCGCACACCGGTCCTGCCCCTTGAAAGCCTGTTTGTTATGCCGGAAGACAAGGGCGAGAGGCTCGCAAAACGAAAGGATTATAAAAAACTCCGCTGGATGCTTTACCCCGAGGGCAGTCGCATAGATTTATTCAAAAGCATGGCCTTTGAAAGTGATGAGGGCTTGTTTGAAAAATTTTGCACGGGTGCGCCCCCTGAAACCAGGCGCACCCTCAAGTCCACCCGCTCAACAAGGCTTGCAGAGGAGTTTACGCAGTCGCACAACACTATAAACAGGATGACCGGCACGACCGGCGAGGGCGGCTTTGCACCTTATGCCGTAGACCAAATCATGTTCGCACCAGGCGTTGAGCTGGTGCTTTTTGCCAGCATCGACAATACGGTAATATCACGTGAACAACTTACAACAGGGCTTCAGCGCATTGGCGAATCGGGCTTCGGCCGTGACGCCTCCACGGGCTTGGGCCGCTTTCGGCTTTGCGAAGTCCGCCAAGCCGACCTTACCGCCATGGGCAGCAGTTCCCCAAATGCCTGCTACACGCTGGGCCCGTGCGTGCCGAAGAAAGGTGCTTTTGGCAATATGTTTTTTCTCCCCTTTACCCGATTCGGCCGGCACGGCGACATGCTGGCAAAATCCTCAAACCCGTTCAAAACGCCCGTCATAATGGCCGATGAGGCAGCGATCCTAACGCCCGCCGACCGCAGCGTTTTTGATAGGCCCTATATCGGCACCGCCGTCCGGAACATATCTAAGGCGGAACCAGCAACGGTGACGCAGGGCTACAGTCTGTATGTGCCTGTAAAAGTGGAGGCGTGACCATATGGAAAAACCATTAAAAATAAGCCTGAAGATCATTTCCCCGGTACATATAGGCTGCGACGATGTCTATGAGCCCACCGGCTTTATCATTAATGAAAGCAAAAAAAAGCTAGTTGTTTTCGACACGCTTGACTTCATAAAGTCTCTTTCAGATACCGACAGGAAACAATTTGCAGAACTGTGCATGCAGGGGGATGTCGCGTCCATACCAAAACTTTATTATTTTATAGGCAACAAAAAAATAGAGGGTAAAGAAATAGACATAGCAAGCGGGCTTCCTGCCAACTATCAGAAAGTAAAAGCGCTGTCAAAGTCAAACGATGAAAAAAGGATCAAGCAAGAGTTGAACCAGTTCGCTATTAAACGGACTGCATATAATCCGCACAATGATCTACCCTATATACCCGGCTCATCGCTGAAAGGATCCTTAAGGACGGCTTATCTCAATATGCTTGCGGATCAGACCGGCACCACAGGTTGGAAAGGTAAGGCAAAGGACCTTGAACTGAAATTAATGAATGGCGCTTTCGACACGGATCCCTTTCGGTTTGTCAAGGTTTCGGATTTTTTGCCCGTAGGTGCTGTGAAGACTAAAATTATGTATGCCGTTAACAAGAAAAAAATAACCTCAAAATTTGAAGCACGAGGGCCGTACCAGATATTCGAGGTGATCCAGCCAGGGGCGGTATTTGAAGGAACAATATCGATTCTTGAACCGTCACCGAAAGCTGGGATAAAAAAAGCCGTTACGAAAAACGAGCTATTTCCCGCGATCAGGGATTTTTACGGTTCAGCCTTTACGCATGAATGCAAACTTATGAAAGGCATCGGTGTCAATTGCAACCTGTATGAAGAGGTAAAAGAACAATATAAGGGCATTTTCAACACCGCAGCATTTGTTATTCGTGCGGGCAGGCATTCTGGCTCCGAGGCTGTAACAATTGAAGGCAGCAGGCAAATAAAAATAATGCAGGGAAAAGGGAAGCCTCCGAAATTTCAGGATTCATCGAACACGGTGTGGCTTGCCTCAGAACAGAGCAAAACAAATTCTAATGCCGGCCTTTTACCCCTCGGATGGATGCTGCTGAGCACTTCACCTCTGCAGGGTGCCTTAGATGAAAGTCGTGCGCTTAAATCCCAGCCACCTCCCGAGCCGCCCAAACCGCCGGCTGACCCTGCATCCTCTGTTATGGGCCGTATCGATGCGCTGCAGCATCAAAACATAGCGGGACAGGCCGAAGCCGTTGTCACAGAGATTGAAAAGCTCGAACAGCCGGAGAGCCGTGCAAAGGCGGCACGGCACTTTCTTTCTAAAATCGGCAGTGATAAAAAGAAATTTAAGGGCAAGGAGTGGTTTCAAAAGCTGCATGACCTTGCGGGTTCTGAATAATACGAGTTATTAACCGCTGAACTAATTTGAGATGCCGCAATATGATGAAGATGGCGTTGTGCTTTTCCCACAACCTGACCGAAGATCAGATTCGTGACGCGCGGACCAATCTGGGCATTGAAGAGTTTATCGCCATGCCCGAGACGCTTGCCGCAGCCTGGGAGCAGGTAAGCCCTGAGCCCGATGTGCCTGCCGATACGTTGACCTTTACGCTTGCTTTTCTGCAGCAGGCAACCTCGGCGGGCGACTATGTACTGGTGCAGGGCGAATTCGGCCTTACCTGGGCCGTAGTTGACTGGTGTAGCCGCAATGGCAGGCTGCCGGTCTATTCCACCACCCGGCGCGACTACTCATACGATACCGCTGCCGACGGCACGGTGCGCAACACGCACACTTTCCGTCATGTACGGTTCAGACGGTATTTTAACGGTGAGGGAGAACCGGTTTGAGCAGGAGCTAAAAGTGCTTATTGACTAAATCGTTCCGGTACGCAAGGATAAAAAAAACGATGAAACACCTGCGGGGAGGAAATCATTCTATGGGCCATGCAGAAATAGAAAATAAAATTATCGCCTTTTTGTGCGGCCATGACGCCCTTAAAATAGGCGTTTTCGGCTCCTTTGCGCGCGGCGAGGAACGGCCTGACAGCGATATTGATCTTATCGTAAAATTCGCCACGCGAAAAAGCCTTCTCAAGCTCGTGCGCATCGAACGCGAGCTATCGGAAAACATCGGCATGAAAGTTGATCTCCTCACGGAGGATTCCGTCAGCCCGCATCTTACAGAACGCATCAATGCCGAATTAAAGGTGCTTTTCCAATGAGCAAAGAAGACGGTTTTTATCTGCGGCACATGTATGACGCCATATGCCAGATCGAGCTTTATATAGCGGTACTGGCTTACGAGGAATTTCTGCGCAACAAGCTCGTGCAAGACGCGGTCATCAGGCAGCTTGAAATAATCGGCGAGGCGAGCAAAAACATTTCAGGCGATTTAAAGTCGCGGTATCCCGAAACACCCTGGAAGGATATTGCAGGCATGCGCGATAAACTCGCGCATCACTATTTCGGCGTCGATATGACGGCAGTCTGGGAAACGGCAACGCAGGATCTGCCGGTATTAAAAACAACTATTGCGGGCTTGTTATGAAAGCACTTAGTTTTCTCGGATTGGGAATTTCAAAACTGGAAATCGGCTCTGGCTACAATGAAACAGAGTATGCCTTGGAGAAATCTCCCAATTTACTTGTAAAAACGGATTATTTCCCTCGCTTTATGCTTGAAGTTTTCAAGCCGGTTTCAATGATGCTGTTTGTTACGCCTGAAGTAAAAGCCAGACGACTTGCATTTTTTTATAATTCACTTCCTGAACACTTCAGAAGAATTGTAACTCCTGTCGACATACCAAATGGCTCTTCACAGGCTGAGTTATGGGAGGTGTTTGAAAAACTTGTGGGAACGGTTGAAGAAGGCGAAACAATTGTAATGGATGTTACCCATGCTTTCAGGTCGCTTCCCATGCTGGCGCTTATGGCGGCGCAATATTTGAAAGCAGCTAAAAAAGTTACAATTGAGGGTGTTTATTACGGAGCCTATGAGGCTCGGCAAGAAAACCGTTCCCCTGTTTTCGATCTATCGCCCTTTATAGCTCTCATGGACTGGACCTCAGCTCTGTCGCTATTCAATCAGACAGGCAACGGCACTGGCATCGCACGCATACTGGAAACAGCTCAAAACAAATGCTACACAGCCGGGCATGCATTGGATCGGCCTACCCAGTTGAGCAGGTTCGGCAGCTATCTTGAAGGCATCGGCAGGGATTTGTTGCATCTTAAAGCTCGCACAGCCATGGAAAATATAGCCAAGCTTCCTTCGGCTTTGAAAGATGCTGAAGCTGAAATAGCAAACTACGCTCCGCCGCTTGCACATGTGCTTGAACGAGCTGTGGGCGGTATAATACCTCTGGGCCATGCAGACAAAGAACAGCTTAACAGTGCCTGCATAGATAAACAGATTCAAATTGTAGGATGGTACATTGAGCATGAGCATTATGTTCAGGCTCTCGGGCTTTTTCGGGAAGTTCTTGTCAACATGGCCTGTGTAGCCCTGGATGTTCCCGAGCCGTTTAATTACGACCAGTATAGAAAAAGCGCCGATGCCTTTCTCGGCTACATGGCGGCTAAACCCGAGGCGCGCAATGAAAACATGGAAGAAAAAATGTCTCAAAAAACAAAAAAACAGGTTCTTGAATGGGCTGACCAGCAGCTTTCTTCTACCAACAAGCAGTGGTGGGAGGAACTTGGCAAATGCTTTGCCTGGCAAAGGGAGAAACGCAACACACTTATGCATGCGGAAATGAACTCAAAGTCGGAAAACCTGAAGCCGGTTTCTTTGGCGCAAGATATCAAAAGCCGTATTGATGTTACTGCGGAGTTGCTAAAAACCATTCCCGGAAGCAATAGCTCTTCTTGAATAACATGCATAAAAAGATAATGAAGCTGAATAAAAAGAATTCCTCCTCAAAACCCGACCCGGTTATTGTCGCCTTTAAGGATGATGATAAAGCCGGAAAGGCTGACGGATTTGATCTAAAGAAGTTCTCGTTCGGCAAGGCAAAAAAAATACTCAAGAATTATACCGGCTCCTTAAGCGATGCAGTTATTGAGGAGCGCAGAAGCGCTACTTGATTTACCAAGAAAAAAACTTAAAACCGCACCCTAATGCCCGACTTCACCCTTACACGCTTTCGTTTCACCCTCGAACTGCTTGGCTCAGGGCACCTGCCGCCTTACAAGGGCTCGACCATCCGGGGGGCCGTGGGCACGGCCCTTCATGACATGGCATGCAAACACCGGGGCCGGCGGTGCGAAGGCTGCCCGCAGCTCGAGTCCTGCGTCTACATACGCCTTTTCAAGCCCGACCAGATGCCGGGCAAAAGCATACCCGCGGGCTATGTCATCGACCCGCCGCACATGAAGGAAACGTATTTCAAGGCCGGCGACAGCCTCACCTTTACGCTCACGCTGTTTGGCCGGGCCTCGGAGCACATCGGCGCCTGGATCGAGGCGGTCAGGCACTGCGGCGAACACTGCGGTCTGGGCGGCGGTCATTTGAAGTTCTGCCTGAAAACGGTCGAATGCCTTGGCCCTGACGGCGAGGTTGTGCTTTTCTGGAAAGACGGCGCCTTTTGTCCCGGGCAAACTGTTACGTCCATAACCCCGGCCGATCTGTTCGCGCCGGCCGCCGGCAGCGGCGGCACCATCGCTGTCAGGCTGCTCACGCCCATGAAGCTCAAAGACGGCGGGGGTGTTTCTGCCACGCTCGATGCCCGGGTATTTTTTGAAGCGCTTGCCCGCAGATTAAAAACCCTTGCGCGATTTTACCACGAGGCCGACGCGCTGTTTGCCGATCTTTCCTCTGATATTGCCCTGGCGGCCATGGAAAATACGAACCTCCGCTGGGTCGTGCTCGAACGGCCATCGCGCACGCAGCAGTCATCGGTGAACCTCGGCGGATTTGTCGGCACATTCATCCTGCGCCATGTCAGCCCAAGGTTACAGGCCCTTCTCCGGCTGGGCGAGCTGACCCACATCGGCAGGAACACGGTGTGCGGCTGCGGCAAGTACCGCCTCGAACAGTTCGGGGCCGGACTGCCCGACCGAATCTGTGCGCAGGTGGGGGTGCTACGGCCCGGGCATTGCCAGGAGGTGCGGACATGCTCGTAAAAAAAGAAATCCCCGGCTGGGCACTGGCGCTTCTGATCGGCTTGCTGGCCGGCATGCTGTACTCGTTTTTCATCACGAAGTGGAAATACGAAGCCATCATAAAAACCCCGGCAAGAGTCGAATACCACCATTTTGACAAATTGCCTGTATAACCAAACCTGGTCACGTTCACGCTTTTCATTGCGGCGACACAAGCCCGCGACACACTGCCCCCCTGCCGCGCGCAAGCGCCCTGTGCCAAAAAATCCATGCTGCTGTAAGTTTTTCCGCCCTGACCCTGTATATGTCTGTGAACGACACAGACACAGGAGGCGCAATCATGACACAGACAGCCCATGCAACAAGCGACGTGCAGCCGCGGCAGGAGCACCACGAACAAACCCCGGGAGAGCGTACCGCCTCGGAGCTGCTCGCAAGAATCGCGGAGCTTACCGCTCAGAATGCCTGGGGGCTTATTGTTGAGACCTTTCATCCCCTGGCGGAGAAATACCCGGCCGCCGATGCCGACCCCAAGTCGCACAGCATTCTGTCCGGCATTGCCTTCGCCTTTTCGCAGCTCCACCGCTTTGACGAAGCCCTGGCCCTGCTGGCGGTCTGCCTTGAGCGCTGCCCCGGGTACTACCGCTACCTGTCTTCAGTAGCGTTTAACTGTTATAACGCCCTCATGGCCGACAAAAGCCGGGAAATAAAACTGGGTGACCGTCGTCAGTCTTATTTTACGCGGGCCGAGGCCGCCTTTATAGAGGCGGAAAAGGCCTTTCCCCAGGGCGTGGTCGATTTCTACCGCCACGGCATGCTCTACCACCATCTTTCCACCATGACCGATCGCAAGGCCGTGCCCCTGTTCCTCAAGGCCATAGAAAACTGGGAGGCCATGGGTCCCGAGGCCCGGCAGGACCGTCACAAGGATTTTAAAAACTACGTCAAGGCCCTGTATCATTTGGCCAAAGCGTATTTGAACCTGGGCGAACCCGACAAGGCCATCGATGCCATCGGCAGATGCCTGCGCGAAGACGATACGACCCACCACGAAGAGGCGGTTCACAAGTTCTATATTGCCGGCAAGGCCCATATGGCAACGGGTGACCATGACGGGGCGGTAAAGTTTCTGCGCGTGGCGGCGCATCAAAAAACGCGGCGGCCCAAGGATTATATCTATGAGGCCATAGCCCGCTGCCTGCTGCAGCTCGGTGAGCACGAAACCGCACGGGGCTGGATTGAGCGCATTCCGGCCCAGTACCGCAAGCCCTATGTCCTGCGGCTCCAGGCAACCATACTTGCCCGGTCCGGCAATCTTGCGGGAGCCTGCGAGCAGTTCAAGCAGGCCCTGAAGCGCGACCGGCAAGGCCGGCACAAGACGCTCTATGCCTGGGGGGTGGCGCTGTTTCAGGACAAGCAGTATGCCCGGGCTCTTGAACTATTCATGCAGGCAAACCAGGAAAAACGCAAAGGATTCGCCACGGAGTACGCCAATGCCGTGTACATGGCCGGCAAATGCCATGCGGCCCTGAGCGATACCACCGCAGCGGCCGATGCCTACCGCAGGGCTCTTGCCATTGACAGCCGGCACAGCCATGCCGCCGGCGCCCTCGACCGGATGGGTATACGACCTGGTAATACGGCTCCGGCGCCGGCCGATGAAGAATGGGAGCAGCTGCTCCGGATGGCCGACGGAGGATAACATGACGAATCATGCTGCCGAAACACTGCCTGCCCGCGGCAAAACAGACAGCTCGTTTGTACTCAAGCTCATCCGTCGATGCATTCGCGACGATCGCGAAGACGAAGCGCGCCGCATACTGCTCGGTGCGGGGGCGGTTACGTTTGCCACCGGCGCCGAGGCCCTTGCATGGGCGGAGCTTGCCGAAATGCTGGGCGAGCGAGAGCTTGGCCGGGCTTCATACGCCCTGGCTCTTGGCGACGCCGCTGCCGCGCCGGCCGCGCTGTGCGCGCTTGCGGGCATGGAGCTTGACGCGGGCGCCCCTGATACGGCTCGCCGCCTCCTTGAACAGGCGCGGCGGCAGGGCATGGCGCCGCCGCAGGCTGATCGACTTGAACGCGAAATTGCACTGGCGGTTTCGCAGGCGTCGGAATTTACGCCCGACCTGCGGGCCGAGCAGGTTCGCGGAAAAGCCGTTGAAAAATTTCTGCGCCTTTTTCGCGGCAGGCAGGGCGTGTATGCGCGCCAGTGGTACGACCGGGCAAAGGATATCAGCGGCTATGCGCCCATTTACGAACCTTTTACCGCCGCGGTTGCCGAACGGCATCTCGCAGGCGCCCTGACTGTAGGGTTGTACCCCCTTACCGTGCAGGGCACGGTTTTTTTCGCCGCTCTTGACATTGATATCGCCAAAGCTTGTTTACCCCGGCTCAAGACGGATGCGCGCTACCGCGAACATACCGCCGGTCTTTTCAAAGGCCTTATCAGCCAGCTCAACCAGTGGCGCCTCCGCAAGGGGCTTTCGGTGCTATTCGAAAACAGCGGCTACAAGGGCATCCATGCGTGGTTTTTTTTCGAGCACTCCGTTGCTGCCGCTGACGCCATTGCGCTTCTTGAAGATGCCGCACACGCCATGGGGGCCCTGCCGCCTGACCTGCACTGCGAAATTTTTCCCCGGCAGCACAGCCTCAACAACAAAACCCTTGGCAACCTGATAAAATTGCCCCTTGGCGTGCATCGCAGAAGCGGTAAAAAAAGCCGGCTGCTCGATGAAAAGGGTTTGCCCGTATCCGACTGGCACAGCCTGCTTCTGGCGCTGCGGTCCAATGACGGCCCTGGGCTTGCAGCCCTGCTTGACGAACTGCGCGCCCGCAGGCTCGCCGGCCGCGTCAAGCGCTTGCCCTCGCCGCAGATGCAGCCGGCGGCCCCGCCGGTCGCGCACACGGCAGGTCCGGCAGCCGCGATTACCAAAGCCTGCGCCATGCTCGGCTACCTTGCTGAAAAAGCGGACCGAGAACGGCGCCTTACGTTTACCGAGCGCAGGGTGTTGCTGGGCGTGCTGGGCCATGTACCGGGCGGAGCAGGGCGCCTGCACCACATTATCGGCCAATGCTCTGATTACAGCAGACAGATTACGGAGCACTATATTGCAAAGCTCAAGGGTACGCCGCTAGGGTGCGCAAAAATCCGCAGAATGCTTTTTTATCTCGACGGAAGCATACCGTGTTGCTGCGCCCTGCCCCCCAGCCCCTGGGAATATGACACGCCTGTAGCCTTTCTCCCTGCGGCGCACGATACGACTATCGGCGCCGCCGTTTCCGAGGCGCCGGCCGGCCACCTGACAACAGCAATCCGCGCGCTGGAGCAGCAGCTTGCCGAACTTAAAGCGACCGTCGCGGCGGCGTCCGTATCGGCTGCGCCGTCGAACACGGCGCCCTGTGCCCTTGAATCCGCACCAACACTGCAGGGTTGATGATGGATACCGTCTATATTGTCAAGCAAGGCTCAAGCATTCACAAAGCCGGCTACCGCCTGCTGGTCAGGCAGGGCGGGGAGGTTATTGATGAAATACCGGCCCGCGATCTTGACCAGATAATACTTCTGGGCAATGTCAACCTGAGCCCGCCGGTTATGGATCATTTGATTCGCGAGCGGATCGACACGGTTTTTTTAAGCCCCGGCGGCAGATTTCGCGGCAGGCTGCTGACGCAGTACTCAAAAAACGTCGAGCTGCGGCGGCGGCAGTATCTTTGCTTTGAAGACGCCGGGGTCAGGCTTAATTTCAGCCGGGCTGTCGTGTCGGCAAAAGTGGGCAATCAGCGCGTGCTGCTGCTGCGCCATAACCGTTCGATGAAGCAGGCGAGCATCGCGACCGGCTTGGGCCGCATGCGCACCCTGGCCGGCAATGTATGGCAGGCCCAGTCGCAAAACGAGCTGATGGGCCTTGAAGGCATGGCCGGCAGGTCCTATTTTTCGGTATTCAGTCTGCTCATAAAAAGAGATGACTTTACCTTTACCGGACGCAACCGACGGCCCCCGCGCGATCCGGTCAATGCCCTGCTTTCATTCGGGTACACGATACTTGCAAATGCGGTTGAAACCGCCGTGAACATCGTCGGCCTCGACCCCTATCTCGGGGCCTTTCACAGCGTTGAGTACGGCCGGCCGTCGCTGGTCTGCGACCTCATGGAGGAATTCCGGGCGTTTTTTGTCGACTCGCTGGTCATCACTCTTTTAAACAAGCGCATCGTCAATCCCGACGATTTTGTTTTCAAGCATGCAGCCGATGCTGACGCTGCACCGCCTGCCGAAGAATTGACCGACGAAACACGGCCCGTAAGCATGAAGCCCGAGAGTTTAAAAAGCATCATCAGAATATTCGAGCAGAAAATGGCAAGCACGGTTTTTTATGAGCCCACCGGTGAAAACATAACCTACCGGCAGGTCATTTTGAACCAGGCTCGCCAGTGCGCCCGTTTTCTGCTCGGCAAAGAAGAATGCTACAAACCGTTTTCCTGGAGCCATTAATGTTTTGCGTAATAAGCTTCGATATTTCAGATGACAAAATACGATACCGTGTGGTTAAGGAACTGAAGGGGGTGGCGGTTCGCGTGCAGAAATCCGTATTCGAGTGCGCCGACTTACGCGAAAGCCGGTTTATCGAACTCAAAAAAAAACTTGAAAAAACCATAGATAAGTCAGAAGATACTGTGCGGTACTACTTTTTATGCAAAGGCTGCGTGCCGCGGGTGGAGTATTCGGGTATCGGCGGCGAGCCGGTCAGAGATGAGGGCTTTAAGGTCATATAGGCAGCTGTATAAAAAGCAAAATACAGGCATGAAGCCCTGTTTTGCCAATAAATAAGCAACAGGCCGGGTTTGCTTATTTTTTCATTTTTTGCCGGCATATGATGCGTGCATTGAAAAAAAGACCGATTTTTTAAACATTTGAGCCCTAAGCGCATGGTGCAGTCATGAATATTTTACCGTTCGCCTGTGGAAAAAAACGGATGCTTGTAATAGCACCATGCAGCTGTCTGAACTGCCTTTGTTTTTAGGGTGTGCCGTTCGAAAATTGCCCCGACATTGAAGGGGATTAAGACTCT
>JAFGCP010000140.1 GCA_016932595.1 Deltaproteobacteria bacterium | reverse complement strand
GGGAGGCGTGCTCGTATCGGGCCTGCTGCTTGGCCGGCCGGGCAATGAAGGGCTGATCCCCAATGCATGGGTAACAAAGCTTGTGGGCGGGAATTCCCTGGGGGCGAATTTTTTTGCCTCTGTTGTCGGCGCTTTCATGTATTTTGCAACCCTCACCGAGGTGCCCATCGTGCAGGGCCTGCTTGGCAGCGGCATGGGCAAGGGACCTGCGCTTGCCCTTCTTCTTGCAGGCCCGGCGCTGTCACTGCCCAATATGCTGGTTTTAAACAGCATTATGGGCACAAAAAAAACCGTGGTATACTGCTCTCTGGTAGTTGTCATGGCGACATTAACCGGCATGATTTTTGGAACATTTCTTTAGAAAGGAAGCTCTATATGAAAATTGAAATTCTGGGCACCGGCTGCCCCAAATGCAAAAAGCTTTTTGATAATGCCGTCGAGGCTGTTAGCGCAGCAGGAATTCAGGCCGATGTTGCAAAAGTAACGGATATTAACCAAATCATGAATGCCGGAGTTATGATTACCCCTGCCATTGCAGTTGATGGAGAGGTGAAGTCAGCCGGAAAAGTGCTCAGCGTAGAAGATATAAAAAAAATAATTTCCAAATGACAGGTTTCAATGTTGTCAAAATACGGGATTTCCTAGCTTGGCCACCGATGACACTAGTAAAAGTCTCATAATAATAATTGACGCTGCAGCGTCCTCTGTGTTGCAACCATTGTATGTATGCAAGTCGTCACTCCGGTGAAAACCGGAGTCCAGACACTGTATGCATGCCTGCAAAACTGGATTCCGGCTTTCGCCGGAATGACGCATACGCAACAGTAGCCATTGTTGCGGGCAATACAGGTGAATACTATTTTACGACCCTTACTCGGTAGAAATAGAATAATAAAAGTTTACTGTCATTTCGGTGAGTTATAGTCAGCCATGGAGGATATGTTTGATTGGTTGCTTATTAGATGTTACATAAAGGGAGAAGCATTATGGCAAACGAATGTTGTTCGGGTTCGGCTACAGTGATATTTACCTGCTCAGGGGCTGCAAATGTTGGACAAATAGCAAATCAGGCAGCGGTTGATCTCCAGCAGGAAGGCGTTGCAAAAATGCTCTGCCTTGCCGGTATCGGCAGTCATAACTCCGGCATGATTGCCTCAGGCAAAGGCGCCGAAAGGGTTATTGGAATTGACGGCTGCCCGGTTGCCTGCACGAAAAAGGCTCTGAAGCATGCCGAGGTGCCCATGACCGAATACGTGGTGGTGACCGAGCTTGGCTTCGCGAAAAAGGATCATGACGGTGCGGTGGATGCGGATGCGGTGGCGCGGGTTAAAGATGCGGTCAGGAGGCGGCTTGCAGCAGATGCCTCATGCGGCCCTTTTTGAAGCTGAGCAGCATCAGGCGGTGCGCCTGATCATTGGTTTTACAAAGTTATGAATAAACCGCAACCATCCTTTCCGTCATTTCGGCTTGTCCGGAATCTTTAGTACGAACCAACAAAGGATTCCGGACAAGCCGGAATGACAAAGTCTAAAGGAGAAAAAATGAAAACAAAAAAGCTGTCGATTATGACTTTATTTTGTCTTTTGTTTGCATGCACCTGCGTCGGCGCTGCCGACAATGCCCCGGCGCAAAAGGCGCCGGCAGCGCAGTCAAAGTCATTCATTGCAGCCTACTATTTCCACGGCAATTTCCGCTGCGCGACCTGCAAAAAAATCGAGCAGTATTCGAGGGAGGCCATCGAGCTTAATTTTGCTCAGCAGCTGAAAAGCGGCGCACTGGTGTTTCAGCCGATCAATGTCGATGAGCCGGAAAACCTGCATTTTGTGCAGGATTATCAGTTGGTGACACGGTCGCTGGTGCTGGTAAAATATGAAAACGGAAAACAGACTGCCTGGAAAAACTTGCCTGCCGTGTGGCAAAACGCAGGAGATCAGGCTGCTTTTTTTGACTATGTGAAAAAAGAAGTCGAAGCATACCTGTAGGCACGCAGCATGGACGAGCATACACTGCCCATTCTGTCTGCCCTGTGGCTGGGGATACTCACGTCGGTGAGCCCCTGCCCTCTGGCCTCAAATATTGCCGCGGTATCCTTTATCAGCCGGGATATCCAAAAAAAATCCACTGTCCTGTGGTCGGGCTCAAGCTATATCTTTGGCAGAATACTCTGCTATACAGCGCTCGGAGCATGCATCAGCGCGTCCCTGGTCAATGTGCCTTTGGTTTCACACTATCTGCAAATGTATATGCCCAAAGTGATCGGTCCCCTGCTGATGCTCACCGGCGTTGTGCTGCTTGATCTGATCCCGATGAATTTTTCCGGGCTCATGATCTCTCCGGAAAGGGCTAGACAGCTTCAAAGCCGCGGCGCGCCGGGAGCGCTGCTGCTGGGGATTATATTCGCCCTTGCCTTTTGTCCGGTATCAGCAGCACTCTTTTTCGGCAGCCTTATACCGCTTGCTGTCAGTGCGAAATCCCCGCTGCTGTTTCCTTTTGCTTATGGCCTTGGCACGGGCCTGCCGGTCATCGTATTTGCCGTGGCAATTGTTTTCGGTGTTCACTGGGTGAGCGGTTTGTTTAAAAAGATTACTGCAGCCGAACGCATTGTGCGCATACTAACCGGTTCTATTTTAATTTTGATCGGATTGTACTTCATCGCAAAATATATTTTTTATTTTAAGCTGTTTTGATGTAAACAAAAGGCATGTCCCACATCGCCCACAGTTCCGGCTATCAGCGCCTGGTGGAAAGGCTCAACCGCTTTCCGCAGGGCGCGCCGCCCTCCGAGCTGCTTTTTAAGATCCTGAAAATACTGTTTTCCGAAAAAGACGCCGGTCTGGTATCTCTCATGCCGATCCGGCCGTTTACGGTACAAAAAATTGCCCGTATCTGGAAAATGCCGATGCACAATGCCCGCCTCGCGCTGGATGATCTGGCGGACCGGGGTTTGCTGGTAGACCTTGAAAGCGACGGCGAACCGCTGTATGTGCTGCCGCCGCCCATGGCGGGCTTTATCGAATTTTCACTCATGCGCGTGCGCTCCGATATTGACCAGAAGCGCCTCTCGGAACTGCTGCACCAGTATCTGAACGTGGAAGAGGATTTCATAAAAAATCTCTTTACCACCGGGGAAACGCAGCTTGGCCGGATATTTGTACATGAGCCGGCGCTCCCGGGGGCTGATTCCGTTCAGGTCCTGGATTACGAGCGGGCAACACATGCCATTGAAGCTGCACGTCATATCGGTATCGGACGATGTTACTGCCGCCATAAAATGGAGCATCTGGGGAAAGCCTGTGCCGCCCCGCAGGAAATCTGCATGACATTTAACAGCGCGGCTTATTCCCTGACAAAGCACGGCATTGCCAGACACGCTGAAAAATCAGAATGCCTTGAGCTGCTCCACCAGGCCTATGAAAACAATCTGGTTCAATTCGGGGAGAATGCCCGTGAGAGTGTCGCCTTTATCTGCAACTGCTGCGGCTGCTGCTGCGAGGCCCTGCTGGCGGCAAAGCGTTTTGCGGCGCTTCATCCTGTACACACGACCAATTTTATTCCACGCATAAAGGATGATCTCTGCACCGGCTGCGGGAAATGCGCAGCAGTCTGCCCGGTTACTGCTTTGGAGCTGGTGGCGGACAACAGGGAGCAAAATAAAAAAGCCCTGCTGAATCACGATATCTGCCTTGGCTGCGGGTTATGCGTGAGCACTTGTCCGGTTCATTCGATCGAGCTTGTCCAGCGGGCACAGAGGGTCATCACCCCGATCAATTCAGCGCACCGTATCGTTCTCATGGCCATCGAGAGGGGAACCCTTCAGCATTTGGTTTTCGATAATCAGGCGCATCTTAATCACCGGGCCATGGCTGCCATACTGGGCGTTATTCTAAAGCTGCCACCGGTCAAGCAGCTTATGGCAAGCCGGCAGATGAAGTCCCGCTACCTGGAAAATCTTCTCGCGCGCCAGACAATGTAGGTGCTGCGGGGATGGCCGCAACGGCTAGTGAGCATTGCCCGCGGGCTGGGGAGGGAAAACATCGGCGCGGGATTTCAGCCGGGCATCATCCTTTAAAAGCGGGTTGAAGGTACGCTCTTCCCGGGAAAGAATGAGCGATGTCAGGTGGGGATGTCCGATAAAACCAACACCAAAGAATTCATGGGCCTCGCGCTCATGCCAGGCCGCACCTTGAAAAATATTTGCAATAGAGGGCACGCTCTTATCGGCGCCGGCGGAAACCCGCATCATAATCCTGCAGGGTTTCTCAAAATGGCCGAACTGGTAGACCACCTCGCAGTCCGGCTTCACATGCACGACAGTAAGAAAGCTCAAATAAAAATCGGAAGCAAGCAGCAGTTCAGCGCACTCAAGCAGACGATCCGCCTTCAGGACAACATTCATATGCCAGCCACGGGCCGCCTTCTCATCCTGGTCGACGGTCTCGGAAATTGCCTTAAGCTCATCCGTGAATTTCACCTGGTCGAACATGCGCTTTCCCCCGTTGTATGCCTGTTTTGCGGAAACGGATGCCGCTTGCCCGTAATTTTTTCCTGCAGCTTCAGTATCGCCTCAAGAAGGCCTTCCGGCCGCGGCGGGCAGCCCGGCACATACACATCCACAGGCACGAGCCTGTCGACCCCTTCAATCACATAATAGTTGTCTTCACCGGCAAACGGCCCGCCGGAAATGGCGCAGTTGCCAAGGGCAATGACCCACTTGGGAGAGGGCATTTGCTCATACAGCGTCACCAGGATTTCAGCCATCTTCTTATTGACGGTGCCCGCTACGATCATGAGGTCGGCCTGACGCGGCGAAGGCCGGAAAACCTCAGAGCCGTAGCGCGATATATCAAAGCGGGCCATGCCGGCGCTCATCATTTCGATGGCGCAGCATGACAGGCCGAACGTGAGCGGCCACAGGGAGTTGGCGCGGCAGGCATCAAGGATCTTTTCAACGATCGGGATACGGGCAAGGGGCGCTGCCTCGTACACAGCAGCCTCGTCCGCCCGACTGCGCAGCTTTGCCGCATACTCATTGAGATTTAATATATCTTTTTTTCGCTCGTCCATAAAAAGACCCCTTTTCGCCATGCATACACAAGCCCAAGGGCAAGTATGCCGAGAAACAGGAAAAACACGCCGATGCCGCGAAGCGCGGGCACTTTATGAAAGACCGTCGCAACGGGATAGAGATAGAGTACGTCCACCTCGAAGGCAAGAAATATAAGAGCGTAGCTGTAAAAGCCTATGCCGTGCCGGAAATCCCAGGACTGGCCGAAGGGTATATTCCCGCACTCATAGGTCTGAAGCGTTGCCTTTGAAATTTTCGTACGGGGCCGCACCAGATGGGATATGAGAATCGGAGCGCCTGCTGCGGCGATGCCGCACAGAAAGAACAGGCCTATATACATATAATCAATCAGATCTTTTACATTCATAGAAACCGGCCATCGCATGATAGAGGGATATAATCATACTAGTGGGCCGTGACATTTCAAATCATGTATTGTATCCGCTTTGTAGGAGCGCATGTATGCGCGATCGTTTCGCGGCTGAAGCCGCTCCTACAGTGGGAAACTGCCAAAATGAATTGTCATG
>JAFGCP010000139.1 GCA_016932595.1 Deltaproteobacteria bacterium | reverse complement strand
AATCCTGCCTGCTACCATGCTCAAGGCTTCCTGCACCAGCTCCTGCAGCGGCGTTTCCACTGATGGGTTCTTCATGCGGCCGATGCGCGACATCTGCAGCAGTTCATCCAGCATGACGTTCATTTTTTTTGCGGCTGTATCAATAAAGCACAGGTCCTGGGCAGTGCGACCGGCATCGTTCTTTTTAATGTCCTCGGCAAGGTGTCCCAGAAAAGTCCGGATTGTCACCAGGGGGCTTTTCAGGTCATGAGAGATTGAGTAGGTGAAGCGCTCAAGCTCGGCATTCTTTGCCTGAAGGGCTTCTTCAGCCAAGGTACGATCGGTGATATCGCGCATGATATGCACAAAGCCGGTTATTTTTCCGTCAGGCCCTTTGATGGGGTCGGCAACCACGAGAAAAAATTTTTCGTTAATCTGCAGGCACATGGTTTCCTGTATGCCGGTTTTCAGCGCCCTGACCGTCGGACAATCAGCAATATGATCTTTCATACCGTGGACGAGCTGATAGTATTTTCGGCCCACTATGTCCGGAAGATCAAGATCAAGAAAATCAATAAATGCCTGGTTGCATTGCTCAATCTCTGCATCAATGCTTAGGAGCGCGACGGAATCCGTTATCGCATCAAAGGTTTCCCGCCACTTCCGGCTGGCAAGGCGGAGCGCTTCCGCCTGTTGTATTCGTTCGGTGATGTCGCGGGCAATGCCGGCAGTGCCTATGAACTCTCCCGTATCATTATACAGGGGGGTTTTTATCGATTCCATCACTCGTAGAGCACCGTCATGATCGCGCATGCTTTCTTCAACTATCTGTCTTGTTCGGGCCCGCATGGTCAGGAGATCATCGGCCCGGTACTGAGCGGCCTGTTCGGCAGGCCACACATCCTCATCAGCTTTACCGAGTATTTCCTCCCGCAAGCGGCCTGCTGCTTTTTCATAGGCGTCATTAACGGCGATATACTTCCCTGCGGGATCCTTGAGCCAGGCAATATCGGGAATATTATCAAGTATGGCTTTTTGGAGATACTCGCTCTTTTTCAAGGCTTCCTGGGCATGTCTGCGCTCGGTAATATCATGCAGGGTCACAAACACCTGAAAGGGCTTGCTTTCACTCGGCAGGAACCGGGGGGTTGCATTGGCGATCAGCCAGACATAGCCGTTTATGTGCGGATTAAAAAGCCCGTATACTGAATCCAGCACCGGCTGCCCGGTGAGCAGGGCAACCATGGAGGGGTGCTCCTCGGGTTGCACGGGCGAGCCATCTTCTCTGATGACCCGCCATTCCGGGCAGTAAGAATCCCTGCTTAAAAATTCATCCCGGCTCACGCCGAAAATCCGCAGGCCTGCGGGGTTGATTTCGATAAGCCGGCCATCCGCGGCCTGGATAAACGCGCCCTGTGTCATACCGTCGAACAGCAACTGGTATCGTTCCTTGCTGCGGCGCAGGTCCTCTTCATATTGCTCCCGTCGTAGTATTTCGGCGGTAAGTTTTTTTCCGCGGCTGACAATAAAAAAGGTTATTGCGAACAGAAGTACAGTAGTAAACAGGCTGATGCCGAGGAAGATATATAACCTTGTTCTGTCTAGGTACGTTTCAAAGGCCGGCAGTGATTGAAAGTGCAGAGTCCATTCTCTTCCGTACAGCATTAGCGTTGCTTGCTTTTGAAACAGGGGCTTGAAGTCGCCAGGATGTTTTTTTAGCCTTGCAGCAGAGTGGTATACCTCTGCATCGGTGTCGGGTCCGTCATACACAGTAAAAGAAATTATTTCCTGCTCGATGTCGAAGATGCCCTGCATAAAGTCATTCATCATGAAGGAGCCGAAAACTAATCCCTGCAGTGCCGCGCGGCGATCCTGCAGCGTGGCAAGGGGCTGATTTTTTTTGTACACCGGCAGGAACATAACAAATCCATTTTGAGTTTCGTCTTCGGGGTCCTCCACCAGTTTCAGTTTCCTGGAAATTATTGTTTCTCCCCGGTTGCACGCTTGTTTCAGCGCTGCTGCGCGGACAGGTTCGAATGACGCATCATAGCCGAAGGCCCTCAGGTTTTTTCCGCTGAACGGCTCAAGGTATATGATGGGAAAGTATTCCGGCCTTTCTCCCTCGGGCCGGATAGTATAGTCGGGGAAACCCTCGGCGCGAAGCTCCCGCATATGGATTTTTTTTTCAGCGGCGGGTACCTGTTGACAAAACCCGATAGCCTGAATGCCGGAATAGTACGTGCAGGGATTAATGGACAGAAAATAGGCTTTCCATTCCTGCCTTTCAACAGTAAGGGAAGCATTAAAAAGAGCGACATAGCCCTCAAGCATTAATGCGTATTTTTGAAGGCGGTTCTTAATGGCAAATTCCATTCTCCCCGTTATACGCTGAAAACGCGCCTCGGCCTGCAGGGTAGCGAGGCGCTCTTCCGCGTGCCACAGCAAAAACGAGAATATAAGGCCGCATGTCAGCACGAGCCAGGGGGCGAATCGTGAGTTGATACTAGCAGGTATGCGTTTCATAAAAGTACGCTTATGTAATAATGTTCAAAGATCACGGTTGATGGTCCCGTAAAAAGTCCGCAGCAACCGGTTCAGTCTGAGAGAAGCGAAGAATCTCTT
>JAFGCP010000138.1 GCA_016932595.1 Deltaproteobacteria bacterium | reverse complement strand
TTGCGCGTGATGAGCTCGCCGCCGGGGCCGGGCAGCATGAACTCGGGGTTGAAGATGCCGAGAAAGCCAGATTCATCCATCATGGGCTCGGTGAAATAGAACTCATTGGGCCGGTCATCTTTTCTCCCTGTGCGGCCTTCCACGGCTTGAATAGCGCGCTGCAGATTAAACACCCGCTCGCCGATTGTATAATACTCATCCTCGCCAATATTCATGCCGGTGACGGCAGACAGAAGCCTGCTTTCAAGGTCAGGGTCTCCCACATGATCTTCAGCCCCGTCGGCAGTGGTGAGGGGAAAGAGAAAATCGCAGGCGATGAGCGTCTCTTTCGCGTACTGCCGGTTCTGAATCATGGCGGCCACCGCGGCCTTGCCGTCATAGATTGAGAAGTCAACGGCCCGTTCATCCTTCCAGAACCTGCGGGCAATGGCGCGCAGCACATCCGTTCCAAAAGGCGACATGGCGCCGTCGGTTGCATACCACATGGTCCATTTCATGATGGGGAAGGCCAGTTCATGCAGCTGGTTCATGGTGCTGGTTGCCTCGGTGGCGTAATAGACGGCATGGGGAATGAAGTAGCGCGGGTTGTAAGCATCGGCATTAAAGCCGCTGGGGGTCATGCGCCTTGGCAGAAGCTCGACAGCGCCGCGCCCAATGGCATGGGCCGCACGGATCGTGCCCTGAGCAAGCGCTGCGCCAATGCCCCTGCCCGCAAGCATCATGTCGACCAGCTGCTCGAAAAACGGCAAACTGCCGATCTGCGAAAGCGCTATGCCGACCGAGGCATCGTCTATCACCCCATTTTTAGCGCACAGGTCAAGAAGATAAAGAAGATTTCCCGCCTCCTGCGTGCACAGGCCGAGCCTGTCGCACAGCGAGGTAGCGATAAACGGGTCAGCCGTTGACTCGCCGCCATGATACTTCATGTCCCAAAGATAGTACATATAGACAGACTGGCAGTTTTTGCGAAACTCCTCGCGGCCCGACACATGCTTGTACAAACCCCGCGGGCAGCCAGCCGGGCAGCCCGGGCAGGATGCGCGCCGCACAAGGTCGATACCCTCCACATTGGGGTCCATCAGGTTCTTGCCTGCCATGAGTGAGCGGATGCGGCTGTTGACCGCCTTCAAATCATCAGGCCGGGCAATGGCAACCTTCATCCTGCCGTCAGCCACAACAGCCTTCAAATTCTTCGAGCCCATGACCGCCCCAAATCCGCTGCCGCCGCATGAGCCGATATCGCTCATAACACCCGCAAGCCGCACCAGGCGCTCACCCGCGGGCCCGATGCAGGCAATGCCCGCACCCTGGCCATGAGCTACTGCGAGGCTCTGCAGCGATTCATCTGTCGCAAGCCCCCACAGGGCTTTGGCATCCTTTATTTCCACCTTGCCGTCATGGATGTAGAGATAGACCGGGCCTGCTGCTTTTCCGGTGACGATGAGCCCGTCGAAACCGGCATTCTTCAGCTTTATGCCGAAGCTGCCGCCGACATTCGCAAGGCCGAACTGGTCCGGGTACTGCAGCGGCGATTTTCCCGCCACAAACCAGCGGCTGCAGGCAATGGCGCCGCTGCCCGCCAGCGGGCCGGTCATGAACATGAGCGGGCTGTCGGGGTGCAGGGCGTCAACATGCTCGCTCACCTCGTCCCAGTAGAGCTTTGCAATAATGCCCCTGCCGCCGATGAAGCGCTCTATATACGGCTCTATCGATTGCGTCTGCACCTCATTGTTTGAAAGATTAATGCGAAGTATTGTGCCGGACCATCCGCAGGTGTGTGCCATGGCATGTCCTTTCATGGGGGGCATTGTGATAAAATATAATTATTATATTTAGTGAGTATTGAAGGACTTGTCAAGAGCACGTATGGCGAGTTGTATTAAAAGGTTGCTGCTTCAATAAATTCCTACTATACTATGTTTGTAGGAATTATTTTTATTGAAGGAGAATAAAGTGCAGGCGGTTAAAATACTCCCCAAGGGGCAGATAACAATACCCATGAAAATCCGCAAAAGGCTCAGTATCCATGAGGGCGATACGCTGCTCATCGATATGAAGGAAGAAAGCATTGTTCTGAAGAGAGGGAAAACGCTCCTTGATTATACGGGCTCGCTGCCCGATCTGGGCGTTACCATTGATGCTCTCAGGGAAAAAGCCCTTGCGGAGGCTGCGAAAGACCGTGGTTAAAGCATTTCTGGACACAAGCGCTATTTTGCGGCTTTTAGTGAAAGATGATACCGGCAAATGCGAGGCCGTAAAAAAGCTCATCCAGACATCCAGAGAAAAAGGAATTACCCTGCATATACTTCCCATTACCACTCTTGAAATCGTCTGGGTTCTTGAGAAGGTGTATAAGCTCAGTAAAGAGGCCATTGCCGAGATTGCCGAGGCAATGATGAATACACCGCAGCTGAAAATAGAGCTGGAGGGTGTTTTCCGTCAGGCAATCCGGGCCTACGTTGAAAAAAATATTAAGTTTGCCGATGCGGTCATGGCCTACTGGGGGATTGAAGAGAATCTGACAACAGTCTTCACCTTTGATGAAAAGCACTTTAAGCGCATAGACGGGCTTACCGTAAAAAAACCGGCCTAAATATTCGGTGCGGGAGCAACCGGATTCTCAAAGAATTAATTCCACCCGGCGTTGTCAGTTTGCAGGCGTCCTCCGATGTCCGGCAATCCTTACTCCGGCAACCAACCCCGCAAAGACAAAAAACAAGAAAAGACTTGCGGGGATTCGTCTGCCGCTCGACCTACGGCCATAGTCACTGAAGCGGACCAACTGAGGGCTAAAAAATGCGGCTGAAGATAAAAACTGCCACAACGAATTCAATCAAAGGGCGCGGACCTCTTTTCTTTCGCCTTTCCTTTCTGAAATAGAACAATAATGTCAATTGAAATGTTTTAACTAGTTCTGCTCTATCTCAGAGACTGCTGGCTTATAGGCCATAAAGTTTGCATTGAAAAAATTAACCGTATTTTCATATTTTGATTTTACTGACTGAGGGAGTGATTCGTATGGGCCGAATGTATCCTCAAATTGACGATAAAAAACATCTATCGTTAGCGGTACTGGTCCAAACCAATCGTGAGCATAAGTTTCAGGCCAGTTCAGAACCTGTTGCTCAATAATTTTACCTTTCTTCTGGGGAACTGACCAAGGTACTATGGTTTTTCCACCTCTTTCTGAAATAGCAAGTTTCATTTTGGTAAACTCTTTGGCCGCCTCATTTTGCGTACAAACACCAATCCATTGGCTACATTCGCCAATTTCATAAGCCTCGACAAGAGCTGGTCCAGAAAACAGATTGTTTTCTTCATTAAACCAAAATTGGCCCAATGCAATGCCGCCTCTAAGAGGAACGCTATAAAAAAGTGACGCCTGATATAGTAGCTCATTTGAAAGGCTGAACATAGCAATTGCATCATGTTCACTGTTGCCTCTAGAATAGAGGATAATAGTATCAGAAAAAGTAAAAGTTCGAACACGGTCAACGATTAGCTCACCTGTATCTTTAATTTCAATATCAATGTCTAAAACTTTTTTCTTGGCTTCATCAAGCCTGCTGAGCATTTCCCATGCTTTGGTGGGATTAGCTTTTGTTAAACTGCTCATTCCAAGCATATCCAGATGGGCAACAAATCTTGGAGTATCTGAGCTAATCATTTTTTAATCCTCTGTACTTGACTTATGTGAACCTAGGGAGTTTGAAGGTCACATCTTCAATTGTCAATTATAAAAGTTTAGGGTCGTTGTATTCAAACTAGAAACCAGGGTGTTCATTTCCTCTGTGCTTATTTTGCCGCTTTCAGTAAAATGCTTTTCAATGGCACGGCCTCAATGCCGTCACCAAGCGGGTAGCGACGGTCTCCCGGATACAGCACCTGCAGCGAATCAAGCTCAAGATCGCGCATTGCAATGCGCATTGAAGCAGCGAGAAACACGAAATAATAACATTCAAAGTTACATTTTCATGTTAGACCCAAAACATAACTAAAATCAGCATTTTGCAGTGTGCGAATTGCGAACCATTTCAATTCATTCATACAGGGGCGGTTCGCGAACCGCCCCTGCAATAGCGCATTATGCTGTTTTATCAAAACGCCGCGAGTGGTGGGAGAATGGGGCCGAGCAGGGCTTCCGGAGGTATGCCCTTATCGAGGCCGAAGCGCGTGCCCTCGTCTTCAAGCAGTACCCACTGTGCCAGCTGGCCATGAACTTTCAGCCGATGCTGCAATTGCTCGGGCGTAGCAGGCATGTCCTTATATTTTTCCACAAGCTCGCCGTAGGACGTAAAAAAACCTTCAGCCATATCTTTGAAAAACGGAAACCGGGCTTCATCAAGCTGAAAAGAATAAATGCCCGCGTGGCTCCCGACCTGCGCGCTCGTGTATTTTGATTTGAAAAAATCAGCCCGCACTTTGCGCAGCGCCTCATAGCCTATATTATGGTTTTTGCAGATGCGCTGAATGGGGGCGGCAAACAGGGCATGCGCTTCAGGATCCGGATAATACGGGAAGATGTCTGAGCCGCCGGCAAGGATTATCCTGTCGGCAATGATATTTGCCCGCAGCTCCATATAGGGCTTGGGCAGATGGGGGTTCACGGGGTAGAAATGTATTTCAAGCACAAGCGCCCGCATCTTCGCCGCCGTGAGGTTCATAGTTTTTGCCAGCACGGGCGGCGTGTCGATTTCAAGATCGCAGTACACGGTGCTTGCTTTTTCAAAAACATCGCCGCGCTGCACGACCGCATTTATTTTCCCCAGCGGGCAGTCCCATGAATTGCGCTCGAAACGGTCATGGCCGTTCCAGCGGGTACAGAACTGCTCAAAAGATTTTTGCACATCTGCCAGAAATGCGGTTATGTCCTGAGGCACGGCTGTAACTCCTGAAAATTTTTTTCTGTAAGGATTTTAGATTCATAAATTTAATTATACATGTATAATGATTTAAATGTTAAAATTTTTTCAAAAAATACGCCTTTCCTCAAAGGAAGCTGTTTTGCTCTTGAAAAAAAATAAAAAAATGCCGCAAAAAACAGGCAGCCTCATCGAAAAAAAGCATCTCTCCCTCGATGATACTCGAAAGCAGGGGCTTTTTCTTGTTGACGGGCAGGGCTGCATCATTGACATCAATTCCACCTTCACCGGACTGCTGGGCTACCGCGGGCAGGATATCGCGGGCAGACATTTCGCTCGGCTGCGCTATAACATCTCCCAAAAAGGCGACAGGCAGGAGGAGTTCATCGGCAGCTTCGGACTCTTTCTGCTGCAACAGGCCGAAGAGCAGCCCATACCGCTCATACTTCGCCACAAAAAGGGTCATGCTGTTCCGGTGCGGCTGAGCTGCGTTGTGACGCGCAACAGCGACGGTGCCGTCATCGAGTGGCTCGGCCTGATCGAGCAGTGGTCCGAGGGCCGGATGCCCATCGGCACCCCGCTGGATGGCGGCCCCGACTGGAAACTCTGGGAGACAAAGGACAATTACAAGAATATCCTCGCGTACTCCGGCGACGCTATTTTTCTGGCCGACTTCAATACGCGCATCGTCACGGTAAACAATGCCGGCCTGCTGCTGCTGGGCTATGTCAATGCCGAAGACATCCTGGGAAAATCACTGCTGGACTTTGCCCCTTTCCGGGGAACATTCCCGTGCACGACAGGAGAAACCATTACCTTCGACGAAGCCTGGGGTAAAAAACAAATAGCCTATACCAAAGAGCTGTATGCGCGGGGTATGGTGCACAGCGAAATGTATTTCATCCGCTCAGACGGGAAGGCAGTGCCCATGGATGTCACGCTCTCGCTGCTCAGGGACAGGCGGGGCAGGCCCCGCGGCACTATCTCTATCTGCCGTGATATCACCGAGCAGAAGCGGACGCTCCGCGAGCTGCAGCTTGCCCATGATGAGCTTGAGCGCAAGGTGCATGATCGAACAACCTCGCTGGAGGAAAGCAATATCGCCCTGAAAGTGCTTTTGGAGGCGCGCAGTGATGACCGGTCCGAAATGGGCGGCAGGCTGCTCTCCCACATCAATAACCTGGTTGTGCCCTACCTTGAAAAAATCCGCTCAGCAGGGCTTGCCGAGCCTCAGCGCACCTATCTTGAAATTGCCGAAACAAACCTCCGGGAAATCACGGCGCCGTTTACCGAACAGGCAGGCGTTCAGATGAAAATGCTCACCCCGGCAGAAATCCAGGTGGCAAACCTCATACAGCAGGGAAAAACCACCAAGGAAATAGCGGCATTGCTTCACCTTGCTGCGCAAACCATCGATACTCACCGCAAACATATCCGCAGAAAACTCGATCTCAGCCACAAGAAAAAAAACCTCCGCACTTTTTTAAGCAACCCCTAAAATGGGTATTTTTAATACCTGATTTATACCCTTTTTTTCCATCATTGCGCTCCGACTCCAGCCACTGTACAAATACCATAGGGCCTTTGAACTAATTTTGCAAGGAAGCCGCAGGGTCAAAAGGGTCAGGACGTAGCCGGCGAATCATTGCGCCCCCTTTTTTTACAGACTGCTGTTTAACCAAGAAAGGAGATAGCATATGAAACAGAAAACCGCATTCAGCGCCATGGCCTGGGGAATTATTGCAGCAATGTTTTTTTTGGTAGTCCCGCGGGGGGCTGACGGCGCAGAAGTTCCCGTGGAAGATAAAATTGCCGTTCTCGTCACTGACTGGGGCACACCGGACGGCTATGATTTCAACTATTACGTAAACATCGGCAAGCGTTCAAGAATCGGTGAGGCCGCAAAATCCCAGGACCAGCCGTGCACGGAAAATTTTGTCGGCGTCTGGCCGTATCTCTCACAGTTCGGCGTTTTCCCCTATATTATTGCCTTCAACACGCCGGGATATGAAAGCGGCTATGATGGCTATGGCATCTACTGGCTGACTGATAACCAGACTACATTCGCCAATATTATTGATCCCGCGATTACCGTCGCAAACCCCCTGCCCCAGGAGTTGACGGATCAGGGCATTGTGGCAGACCCTGCCCGGGACATTACTTTCGGCCGCGGACGGGTTATATTTACACCAAACCCCCGCGACGGCATTGATTATGTTGACGGGCTCTACATTATCGGCAAGCCGGCACTGAATCCGGCAACCGGAAAGGTGCAATATTCCGGATACCCCAACGGCATTCATGATGCAAGCGAACTCGATCTGGCCTACTGGACGCGGGTCGTGGGCATCATGCAGATACCCCAGTATGCAGACGGGCCCCGCATTCATCCCTTTACCAAACAAATGGAAGAAGATCTCACCGAGTACTTCGCAACCCATTTCGGCGATAGCGTGGACATACGCTTCGGCATGTATGAAGCTACGGCAGGGCTTACCCGGCGGCATGAAGAGGTAGCCCTTGACTTTGCCAGAGAGGGTTTCAAAAAAATGGTGCTCACGCGGGAAACCACCGACAACAACAATTACGCCAATATGTTCATGACCCGCAGCTATGTTGACCTTGCCCTGTGCAAAGGCGGCTTCAGCGATGTGGCCATTGAGCAGATCAAGCAGGTCGGGCGCACGCCCGAATACAACACAACCGTACTGCTCATTCTGCGCGAGCATCTGCAGCGGCTGAATCCGGGAACAGACCCGGTGGCGATTCTGTACACCACCTATGGCAATCCCTGGCCAGGTTCAAGCCCGAACGCGGCCACTGTCAACCCGTTTGGCGTGTATCATCCCTGGGTAAGCGACGTCTATATGGAAAACGCCTACCTGAACTATCTGAGCTTCAAGCGCTATGCCGAAGATGCGCTGGCAGGCCAGTATAACCTTATCTACAACCGTCCGGACAGGTCCGGAGACAACAGGACGGACAACTACTACACCTACGGCATGTTTCAGCCGGAATTTTATACCGTGCCCGGCGAGACGGAAAGCGAATTTAAAAATATCCGCGAAAACATTGACCTGGCAAAACAGGACGGCAGAAAAGAAATCGTCGTGCTGCTCTCCCACTGGTACTATGACAGCATAGACAATGGCCTGGCGATCAGGGATGTCAACAGGCTGCCCATAAACACCAAAGAGGACCTTGAAGAAGACAAGTTCTGGATAGACTGGTGCGAAAGCGCGGCTGTTTCGAATGCCAACGCGCCCTGGACCGAAGTGGATCCGCCGAACTACGAATGCTCCAATCCCGATGATGTGCATATCGTGCTGACGGAAACCTTTGACAATGTCTCGGATGAGTTCATTCTCAACTATGCCCATATCATTCGCGGCGGGGTTGAGCGGTACGGGGTTTTCCCTGATCTGGGGATTACCATCGAAGCGCAAGGGGAAATCAGCAAAACCACTGGCGGCACTGCCGAGATCAAGAGGGGCCCCCGTGCCAGAGCAAAAATAGAGGCCCCCCCCGACCCCGACCCGAGCCTGCCTGAAGGCTATTATCCCACGGCTGACCATGCCATTGTGTATGAAACCATTAATAATCCGGAAACAGACTTGAAACAGGCTGCATGGTCTGACTTCACGGCCTATGTGGGCCGGCAGCAGTATGCATCCCCAGGCGAAGAGTTGCCTGAACTTGCCGGCAGCGTGGGCCCCGCGGTATTTTTCGGCCCGTACCGCACCTTCTTCAACAAGCCCGCGCGCATCACACTGCCCTACAAAAGGCTCAGGGCACTAAACCCGAAAAACATCAGGCCCTATATCTATAACGAACTGACCAAAGGCTGGGACATGGTCTATCCGGCGCCGGGAGGCCAGGGAATAGAGATAAATCGCATAGCCCGTACGGTCTCTTTTGATGCGCAGGTGCTGGGAATTTTTGCCCTGGCTGAGCCGCCCCTTTGTCCGGCCAAAGCCGTGGCAGGTTCAGGTGCTGAGTTGCAAACCCTCTATGCCCTGCGGGACACGGTGCTGGCAAAGCAGGCACGCGGGAAAAAGTATATTGACGCCTATTACTCCAGCGCCCCTGCGATTGTAAACATTCTGAATGAGCATCCGGAGCTTAAGGCTCAGGCTGCGCAGCTGCTGCTGAAGGTGCTTCCGGTTTGCAGCTCCCTGATCGCCTCGCAAAGGGCAGTGGTGGATGCAGCTGTTATTGAGGATGCAGTCCGGCTGCTGGATGCAGTATCCGTCTATGGAGACCCGACTGTGCAAAAGAACCTGTTGGAGTTAAAACAGGATATCGGGAGCCGGGCTATTTTCAAAAATTTTGGAATACGGCTGAAAAAAAAGTCAACGGTCACCCGCGTAGCGGATGGCTTGATTTAGCCCAGAAAGGGCGTACATCAAAAAAACACGCACTGCTTGAGCAGGCTTCATCAGGAGCCGTCGCCTGTGGCTATGGCTCCTGATGGCAATAAAATTCCATAGCTGTTTTTCGCTGCATAGTTTTGCCCTCTCAACTTTCAAAGAAGGGATCATGCATGAAAAAAACAATACTAACACTTGCGTTTCTGCTGTATCTGGCCTGCACTATCGCAAAGGCTGCAACCCTTGCCGGCCAGACGCCACCGGGCGCTGCATTAGCTCAGCCGCCGGACCAAGAGGAAACGGGAACAACGACCACGACGGTTATTGCTTCAACAACGGGCAATGAGAAGGTAGCCGTCCTGATAACCGACTGGGGAACTCCGTCGCGCTATGTGTTTGAGTATTCCTGGTACAACCACTACTGGGCCCGCGTGGGAGACCCCACGGACAACGGCACGGGGGCGTGCAACATCGGCCATGTCGGCAAACCGTATATCGATACCGCAACCGGCCAGACCGTGAACCAGGGCTCGCATTTGGGCCTGCTGCCCTATGCCCTGAGCTGGGAATATCCGGGCTGGGAATTTGTCTACGACCGTTCCGGCTTCTACAAGTTCGAAGGCGGCGTCTATAG
>JAFGCP010000137.1 GCA_016932595.1 Deltaproteobacteria bacterium | reverse complement strand
TTTTTGGGTAGTCTTGCTGACACTGATTATGTTTAGTTTTGTCGCGTATGATAGTTATACCGGCCACTTTAAACTTAACAGAATCGAAAAAAGTATCGATTTACTTACACAAGCAAGTGCGCTTAAAGCAAACGAAAAAATCCAAGAGGACAAAGAGTTACAAGGGATATATCAAGATATTATCTTTGATCTTAAGGAATTCACCCGACAAAATGAATTCTCTAAAGTAGTCGGGCCATCATTTTGGAAATTTATATCAGGTGCCGCTCCGTGGCTAGTTTTTAGTTTATTATTTATTGGCCCTACTCTTAAGAGAGAAAAAGGATCATTTTCCAGTTTTTTTATGGCTGTTGTATTTGCTGCAATTTTTGGATGCGTTGGCTATTTAATTCCTAATTTATCGCTTAAATGGATAAATTACATTGCATATCCGGTTGGGCATTTCTTTTTTATAATGATCATTTTGTTGGTATGGCAAAAAAGTAAAAGTCAATAAGTAAAGCTAACACATCACTTCACCCGACCTCCGCTTCGCTCCGGCGGGTGACCGTTACGTTATGTGTAAATAATAGTGCTTGTTTTGCTTTTTATATTGGTCTATATTTTAGTCAATATTAAATTCAGAATAAGGATTAATATTATGAAAACCATTTCCATTACAAATGACATTGTTCCTATTGCCGAATTCAAAACAGGTATCTCAAAATGGTTCAAAAGCCTCAAGGATACCGGCCATCCCTTGATCATTACTCAAAACGGGAAGCCGGCCGGCGTTTTATTGTCACCTGGCGACTATGACGAACTGGTATATAAGAAATCCTTTCTTGATTCCATTGGCAGCGGCATAGCAGATGCTGATAGCGGAAAAACCTATCGTGCCGCCGAGGTTCGAGCAGCATTAAAAGAAAGAAGAAGCAGGGGATAACTCCTGATGAAAATCAAATGGTCGCATGAGGCCCTTGAGCGCTTAATCGAAATTGAAGAATATATTTCGAAAGACAGCCCTGCCCGAGCCATAGAATTTGTTGATCAACTTATAGTGCATGCGGAATTATTATCCGGCAAACCGCGCATGGGCAGGATAGTCCCCGAACTTGCCGCCCCCGAAATACGGGAACTGCTATTTAGACAATATCGAATTGTATATAGGCTTAAAGCAAATTGCATCGAAATACTGACTGTTTTTGAAGGACACAGGCTTCTTCGTGCAGATGTATTTGGTGTTGAATAATAAAAAACTCAAAAAACATACCACATCACTACAGCCGGCCGCTTTCAGCAGGTAGGGTGGGTGAAACCCACCATTGATGATTGAAAAAATAATTGGTGGGTTCCGCTACGCTGCACCCACCCGAACTATCCCGGTGGTAGCAATGAACCCCATAAGCAGGGTTATATTCTTATCCGAGAACCGGCGGCCTATTGGTGGTGTCAATCACAGTAGGCGGCTATCATTTCATGTAAGCCGACCCGGAAAAGGCCGGCAGTTTAATGTATAGCCTTCGGCGGGCGGCTGACCTTTTCGTTGGATTATAAAAAAAGGGCTCATCTGCCCTCTTTAATACAAAGGATATCATGTGCTTCGTCTTATCATCAGTGAAAAGCCCAGCGTGGGGCGTGCCATTGCCGCGGCATTAGGCATTAAGGGCGCGGGGCGGAACTTCATTCAGGGCAGCGACGTTATCGTCACCTGGTGCGTCGGGCATCTGGTGCAGGCTGTGGGGCCGGAGGTTTATGATCCCGGGCTTAAATCGTGGCGCATGGACACCCTGCCCTTTTTTCCCGATCCCTTTCAGTACGCCCCCATCGAAGCCACCCGCGATCAATACACGGTTGTGGCGCAGCTTTTGACCCGTGAGGATGTGAGCGATGTTGTCAATGCGACGGATGCCGGCCGCGAAGGTGAGCTGATTTTTGATCTGGTGTATCGCCTGTCGGGATGCACAAAAAAGGTTTTGCGGTTCTGGACTTCGAGCCTTACGGATGACGCCATTCGGGATTCTTATAGCCGGATGAAGCCGGGAGAGGATTATCAGGGCCTGCGGGATGCGGCGCGCTGCCGGCAGGAGGCGGACTGGCTGGTCGGCATCAACTGCACGCGGGCCCAAACACTTGCCATGCAGCGCGCGGGAGCAGACGGGGTTTTTTCCATCGGCCGCGTGCAGACGCCGACGCTTGCGCTGCTGGTCAATCGCGAGCGGGAAATTACAGACTTCATCCCGAAGGATTTCTGGACTCTCTGGGCCAACTTTCAAGCCGAGGCCGGAACCTACCGGGGCAAATGGTTCACCAGGGTGGAGGGTAAGGATCAGGACCGCTTTGAAAAGGAAGAGGATGCAAAAATTCTGGCAGAGAAGCTCTCCGGTCTGCCCGGCAAGGTTGCCTCTCTCACCGCACGGACGGAAAAGAAAAGACCAGAGCTGCTCTACGATCTTACGAGCCTGCAGAAAGAGGCAAACAAGCGCTTCGGCTTCACGGCCGAGCAGACTCTGGCTGTGGCGCAGGAGCTGTATGAAGCCAAGCTCATCAGCTACCCGCGCACGAATTCCCGGTACCTGACGGAAAGCGACGCGCAGAAGACCGCGGGCTGGATCAAGGCCATTGCGCAGGGCCAGCTTACCGACCTGCAGCCCTTCGTGCAGGAGCTTCGGCAGCGCTGGCCCGTGAAACTCGACAAGCGCTTCGTGAATGATAAAGAGGTGGAGGACCACTCGGCCCTGGTGCCGACGGAGAACCCGGCCAGAAAGCTCCAGGGAGATCAGCTGAAGATTTATGAGCTGATTGCCCGCAGATTTCTGGCTGCGCATTTTCCCGAGCGTGTCGAAGGCAAGACAACCATCATCACCAAAATCGGCAGGGAAGCTTTCAAGACCACGGGCACAATTGTAAAGGAGCCGGGATGGTCTGCTGTTGACCCGCCGCACAGCCGGCCTAAAAAAGAAGCCATGAAAGCGGATGGCGCAGGGGAGCAGGAGCCTGAAGAGGATGAGGATTCGGGACTGCTGCCGCCGGTGGTCAAGGAAGAAACCGTCCAGACGAAAGACCTCAGCCCCCGGGCAGGCAAGACCTCGCCCCCGAAGCGCATGACCGAAGGGGATCTGCTGGGCGCCATGCAGAGCGCGGGCAAGGAGCTTGACGATGAAGAGCTGAAAGGCGCCATGAAGGACTGCGGCCTGGGCACGCCCGCCACCCGCGCCAATATCATCGAAACACTGCTGAAGCGCGGTTTTGTCGAGCGCAGGCGCACTATTCTGCAACCCACGGCCAAGGGCATTGAGCTTGTTCACTCCATCCGGGCCGAAACCCTGAAGAGCCCGGCGATGACCGGCGAGTGGGAAGCCCGGCTTGAGCAGATACGCCGGGGTGCTGCCGGGCGCGATGAGTTCATGCACGGCATCCGGGGCTTCGTGACGGAGCTGGTGCAACAGATCAAGCAGCAGGCCCCGCAAGGCTCCCGTCGCGTGTTCGGCCCGGTGGTGGGAATATGCCCGAAATGCGGCTCTAACCTGCATCTTCGGGACTGGGAAGGACGGCATTATGTGAAATGCGCTGCGTCGGCACATACAGCCTGCAGAATGTCCTTTGATTCTGACGCTGAAGGCAAACCCCTTGAGCTGTGCCGGTTTTGCCAGGGCCCGGTCAAAACCATTCG
>JAFGCP010000136.1 GCA_016932595.1 Deltaproteobacteria bacterium | reverse complement strand
TTTCCCCGGTCCTATGACCCCGACGGCGTTTTTTTCGATCAGGAAATAACGGTGACGGTTGATGAAAAATTACATCTTTTATAAAAAAATGTTTGGAAATTAATAAAATAATTTGACACTTCATACACGTATTGTTATATTTGGGTAATTGTCAAAATCAAAAAAGTTCAAAAACGCTTAGCTGCTTTGTAGTGGATCGCAAACGTTTGCTTCTATTGGATAATTTAGTATAGCGACATAATACGGTTCTGTATAATTATATTTTGTTGTTCATGACAACAGGGGGTAGGAATGCTTTCGATTAAAAAAATGTTGTGTTTGCTTTGTCTGGGGCTTTTATTCAGCGCAGCTCTTCCGGAAATCGCACTCTGCGACAAGGGAATGGATGTTGTCTTCGTGCTAGACCGCTCCGGCAGCATGCGAGCCAGGACCGCGGGCCCTGGTTCACCCTCGCGCATGGAACTGGCTGTGCGAGCCATTGAGTTGTTTGTGATCGGCATGCACGGCAATGACAGCATAGGCATATCGGTGTTTACATGGGATACCGCCTTTTCCAAAGCACTCTCATCGGTTACGGATGAAACCTTCGAGCAGTTCAAGGAATCGATCTACGATCAAGTCGTAGCCGTCCAGCAAGGAGGCTACACCGATATTCTGCTCGGACTGCGAAACGGGGTGGAAATGTTAAAGGGAATGCAACCCAATCCCGAACGACGAAAGATTTTTGTTCTGCTTACAGACGGCAAAATGGAGAGTCAATCTGCTGCGACTATGGAAGAACGATACGGCCCCGGCACAGGACAATACTTTGGTGAGGCATGGCGACCGCTTGTTGCGCGAGACACGGCATGGCTTGTTGAAAATGAAATCCCCGTTCATGTGATTTTGCTTGGCAGTGAAAGGGATGCAAACGAAGGCCGCATTGACCGTCAGTTTGCCTCTTTGGTAGCCGCATTGTCTCACGGCTCTCTTCACTGGGCCCGCTCGGCGGACGATCTGCGCCCGATCTACCAGCGTCTCTGGCACCAACTTGCAAACCGGCCCATTCCTAAGTATGAAGCTATGGGGAATGCAATAAAAGTCACCCTCGGTGAGCGTATATCTGAAATGCAGGTGGTCTTAAGCGAGAAACGCCGGCCGGACATTACCAATCCCCAACACGAAAGCCGGATGGAAGCGCGGTTCTTTCATAATAATGTGCAGGTAACAGCCGAAAGCATGCCGAATGTTTCGCTGAATTTGCGACGGGGATTTCATGCTTTGGCTTACACCTTGACCAACCCTCCCCCCGGCGTCTGGAAAATTGAGCCGGAAGGGCTTGATGTCGATATATGGGTAGATGTAGGAACCTGGTGGAGGCTTGAACCAAGAGTGCTGGGGACCGAAGGGGATGAGCTTGATATTGCCCAGCCTTTCCGGTTTGAGATAGCGGTGTTGGATAAAGGAAGCGACAAGCCGATAGATGATCCCAGCATCATTGCGGGAATGTCGGCGATTGGCATGGTCTCACCCACGACGGACTCTTCGCTGAAGCTTCATGCTGGTGGAACAGCCCCACTCGGCTGGGATTCAGAGCGTAAGGCTTTTACAGGATATTTATTTACAAAAGACGGCACTTCGTCGAACGTGGAAGGTGCTTTCAACGCTCTGTGTAAAGTTCAATTTTCGGAAACCCAGGAAACCGCACCGCACACCCTGGTTGTGCGGCAGCTTCCGCCCACGGGCAATCTGACGGTTTTTCCCGAGCGTATCGTGGCATACGGATTACAAGGCGCACGGGCTCCGCTTGCCGGCAAATCAGTTGATGCAAACCTTGTCAATCCCACGCTGCACTTGCAGGCTTCAAAAAGTATGACGGCGGATGTAGTCATAACCTTTTCTGATTTTACCAACAAAGCATCGGGTAAAACGATCAGTTCCAGCCTTGTTCGGGGTGGGCGCAGCTGCCGGTTGTCCGCAGGAGGAACAGCTGAGTTGGCTTTTGAACTGGATGTTCCCGGCGATGTGCCGGACGGCATATATGAGGGCCTCGTGAGCATTACCAGCAGCACGCCGAATATAACCGGTACGGAAATACCCGTTACCTTGGAAATCGGGGGACACGGACTGCGTGAAGTAACACTGATCAACCCCGCGATAGACCCGACCCATAATGTTCGTATTCTGCAAGAAAGAAAGGCTTCCGAATTCCTGCTGCGGGGTATAACAACGGGTCAGATTACCCCCCGGGCAATTCTGGAGGCTTATCGCATAAGCGCAAAACTGGTTTCACCTGACGGCACCGCCAGCGAGTACAGCCCCATTCCGCAAGCTCTCGCTGCGGGATCGCATGCTCCCGAATGGACACTCGATATTCCAGCGCGCGCTCCCGGAAAGTACCGTCTCGACATTTCCGCCAGGCACAGCTCACAAAAAGATTCCATGGAATTTTCGTTTGATGTTTACGTTCATCCGAATGTTTCATCCAAAATGATATCAGGAGGACTTGGAGGATTGCCGGCCCGTTTTGAAGCTGCAATAAATCCGGATGAGCTGGCGCATGTTTCTGATTTCAAAACGTGGATAGTCCTTACATCGCCGGACAGGCGCGAACGAAAGCTTCCCCTCGCTGATGACGGCACAAAAGGCGATATCCTTGCAGGAGACGGCATCTATACAGGAACCACCTTGCTGCCCGTGAACCAACTCGGCAGATGGACCTGGAAGGATTTCCATTCTTTCGCCCTCGCCGATACCCGGTTTGAAATCGATCCCGAACAGGAACTGATGGTTGAGGCAGGACTCTGGATTGACGGTGCCGATATCTCCCGGCGCGATCCATCTGTTCTTTCTCTGGCGGGGCGCATAACGCGCATGGGCCGCAAGGTTGACATCAAGGTGTCGACAACGAACCTGGAATGGGACCCCGTCACAGTCGAAATCGGTGAAGTGCGGACTCTCGGAACGAGCCCTGCCGCCGGAACCATGCCAAAGGTTACAATAACTTCAGGAGAAAATCGAACGCGTGCAACGGAACCGTTTCAGGGGAAGGTCCTTTTTGAAATTCAAAACTCTACCGCATCAGGCACCTATCTCGTACCCGTCACCATTACGATCGGCAATACACGCCCACAGACTGCCATGCTTGAGTTCCAGGTGTGGCGCGTTCCCCTGTGGCTCTGGGCGGCCCTCGCGGTATTGCTGCTGTTTGTATATGTCGTGATTATCGTACCTCTAGTTTGGAAAATCAAGCTGGCATCCTTCAAGGGCGTAATGATAATCGCCGGAGACGGTCTGAACGAAGAAAGCCAGTCGTTTGCCAAATGCTGCCGGCACGGGCGCTGGAAATCACTGCGCAAGCTGTTTGGTCTTACACCTTTTGCCACCTTTGCCACCAGTGGAAGTGACATTGAAGTAGCGGGCGCCGATGCACAGGGCCGGCTGCAGGCCTCCGGAGGCCTGCTCGTTACGGCACACACGAAACTGGCTATCGTTGATTCTGCCGCCGGGCAGGAAAAACAGGAGTTGGAAGCCGGGGCTCAGACAGTACTCCGAACAGACGGCCAGGTGCATATAGAATTGGTGGATCGGAATGGGGGCATAATTGGACAGTTGAAAGCGACGGAACCCGGCTGCAATGATGAGGCCGGTTTAACTATATAAAAAAGTATTGCCATATAAAAGGAGAACAGCGATGACTGCAGCAAAGAACGCCCAACAAACAACACAATCTGCTTTGCATCCAACCTTGTTCATCGGTCTTGGAGGCAGCGGATGCAAAACAGTGACGGCCCTGCGCGAAATCATCGAATCGAGTGATAAAAATAAGGTCTTCAAGCAAATGGTCAGTTTCCTTAAAATCGACAGCAGGATAAACCCCGACCCGGGTGTGCTTATACGGGGAAAGGACTATCTTGGAATGGCGACAAACAATCTCGGCAGTCAAATGGTTGATGATCTCTGGAATCATGGCAACACAGCCATACAGGAGCAGTTTAGAAAATGGTGGACAATAAAACAGGATGGCCAGCCTGTAAAACCAACTATGCGTTTTCTCGAGGGGGCCGGCCAGAAACGTGAAAACGGTCGGCTTGTTTTTGCCTACCATGAAGGTTCACAAAACGTTGGCAGCCAAAACAAAATCAAAGCAAGGCTGCAAACAATAGCAGCCTCTTTTGATAAGAGCACACACGATTGGAACACCGAGTGCAACATACACGGTTTTAATTTTGACAAAAATGCAGCTATTGTTATCATAGCCGGCCTTGGTGGCGGTACCGGCAGTGCAATAGCCCTTGATATGGCCATGCTCGTCCGAAGCATATTCCCTTCTGCTAATATAGTGCTGTATGGTTTTCTCCACGATGTTGTATCCACGACCGCGAGACAATTGTCTTCAGCAACGAAAACGCTTATGCATCAGAATACCCTGCATGCCGTAGCCGAAATTGAATACTGGCAACAGCCTGCCCGCGCAAAAGGCAACAGGGAGCCCTACTGTATGTACTGGAATGAGATCGCTCCTACGCCAACGGAATATACTGATACGGCTCCTCCGCTCGATACCGTGTTTTTAATCGGCGCGGAAATGGACGGCGGGGCTAAGTTTCAAGAAGCCGAAACGTACTATCAAAGCGTCGCTGAATTCCTGGGGCGATTCTATGGAGGGGATGAGGCTAACCGGTATTTGTCCGAAAACATTAATGACATCAATGCTTCAATAGAACCTGCCGAGCTCCAAGATGACCGTGAATCCCTTCGCTATGGCCGTATCGGAATGCACCGGGTGGTTTTACCGATTGCGGAAGCAGAGCGCTACCTAGCCTTTAACAGCATCGCCGAATCGTTGGAGCGTGGTTTTCTTCACCGCCATTCAGAGAATAAAAAGCCGGTACTCGCTGAAGGAAAGCAAAAACGCGATGAAAGTGGCCTCCCGGTTTACACCGGAGATATTGAGAATGAGTTATCCAAAACCCTGACCGAAACCGGACTCGACCGCTGGCAACAAATGGTACTGATCGAATATCAGGACGGAAAGAATCGTAAGGTTCTGGAAAAGCCCATATCCATAGATGATAAAAGAATCAATGAGGCCGGCACATATACAGACTTCGTACAACAAGTCAGCAGCAAAGTTTCAGTAATGTCAAAAGCATACAGCGCGCTTCAAAGCGGTGCGAAGGTAGCCGATCAGGCTACCCTTCTTCGTAAAGCCGTGGAAGAAAGACTCGAATCGTTCTGCTCCTGGCAGAGCCGCAGGCGCATATCGATCCAGAGCATGCGTTTCTATCTCACCAGTTTGAGCGGCATATGCACGGTCGCATTGGAAGAAGCAGAGAAGCAGGAAGTTAAGGCACTTGAAGAAATCAACTCGAAGGAACAGCCGGCTAGCGTATGCAGCGACGCCTGGCTAAAGTTGCAGGAACCTCTGTTCAAAAAAGGCCTGCTTGGGATGCTGAAGAAAAAAGAGAATCTGGGCCTTGGCGCAAAAAGCGCGGCCATCAGCTGGCTGAAAGCAATGAGCCTAAACAGGTACAACTATAGCGCGCACAGGGCCCGGAAGGAATGGCTGCAGCAGTGCGTGTCAATTCTCCAGGAATGGTCACGATCGCTTGACTCCATCAATCCAGTTTACGAGAGCATTCAGAAGGAATGCGCGGAACAGATGGCACGGGCGGAGGAGGACTTGCGAAACCGGCCAGGAGTGCAGACAAACGTGCTCGACTCTATTGACAGACTGAAGCGGTTCAAGCCGGAATGGTTTGTTGATTATAAACATGACGAAAAGGTCAAAGATGAGATCTACGACCTGTACCGCCGGGGTATCAGCGGACAGGTCGAAGATGTGCCGGGCTTTGAGAACAAAAACGGGAAGGGCCTCTGGACCTACCTGTCGCAGATCCGGTTGCAGAGGAGCACGCTTTCAGGGGCTGACGCGGAGAGGGAGGTCCAAAGGCTGGTAGAAACCTGTAAAAGAGAGCTGCAGGGCATTATGACCGATATGGCGCGGTTTTATTGGGCACAAAAAATAGGTTCGGTTTCGATCTGGGATGCACTCCTGTGGAAAATAATGGCTGAACAGCAAATAAATGTTTCAAAGCCCAGGGGCGTGGGATCCTTGAAAGAGGCTCTTTTGCGGGAAGTAGTGGTTTATGAAAAAAATCTGCGCATGTTCAGCAATAAAGAGCGGGTGGCTAAAGAACGAACAGGCGCGCTAGAAAAAAGCACTATCGCATATCACCGTGAAAGCGCGAAGAAGGCGCTGGTTGATCTGTTCGGGGTCGGCAGCGAAGCCTTTAACCCTGACATTTTTCTTTCTGAACTTTTCCCCTCATGGTCTACCATTACAACTGATGAAAAAGATCAAATAGTTCTGTTAAAAATAGAAAGCGGCTACGCTGCCAGAGTATTTAATGGCCTTGAAGAACTACCCTCTTATTTCCAGGATCCGGAAGGCCGGTTTCCGGGCGGCTGCTGGAGCGACCGCCGCTATCCGAAATGGTTTACCGATGCGATGTCTCCGGTCCCTCCCGCTGCAAAGTGGGCGCGTATAGGACTTGCATGGTGCTGGGGTTCGGCCATCGGCTTTACTGATGAAAGCAAAAAAAGCAACTATAAATTTTCATTCGGCCCAGAAACGTTTGAATCGATCTACGGCCTTCTCGACAATTTGCCTGTATCTTCTGTCTGGCAGGACGTTTTAAATGCCATGCAGAAACACTGGAATACGATCCCTCCAGCAAACCGCGCTCAACACTTTGAGGCAGCAAAAAAGTTCATTGCAGCCAGGCGGAAAGACATGCGGAACACCGCAAAGGAGCCTGCCCGTTTGGAATGCCTGAAAGCCATTGAAAAAGTCCTGCACAGGGAGGCAACCATAGCAGAAGAGGCAGGGAGAAACTACGCGGTCTGTCAGGATGTGGCCCGTTTCTTTGTTGACTCAGCCCGGGAGTTTGTGGCAAATGATCCCAGGAATAAAAAATAACCTTATTGCAGCAGCCGGGCCCTGGTGGCCCGGCAGGGCTTTATAAGTGAACGCGTATGAAAGTTGTTTTTTTCTACGGTGATCCGGATGCCCGTTCGGTTGCAGGAGGTTTGCTTGTTGACCTTAAGGCAAACCTGGGTGGGCAAGTACTGCCACTTAACCTGCATCGCAACGGCGAAAGCCTGATGTGCATATATGAGGGCGAAAACAATAGTAGCCGGAACAGACAAATGTTACCCCTGCGGGCCGGCCCGGGAGAACCTTACCTCGACGCCTTCCTGCAGGAGCAGGGCGCCATGCAGGAAGATTGCTATGCGGTTGCCTGCTGGGTTTGGGCTGAAGGCAGGTCGCTCTCCAGCTTTGTTGACGACCTTGCGGAATTGTGCTCCAAGAGTATTTTTATAAACCAGTCCGGACGCCGTCTTGTATTGTATGTCGCTGCTCCTATGCGCCATGTTCCTGACGGGTGGAAAGCATGCAGGGATAGAGTAAACGACCAGTGCGGCTGGCCTGCGCTTCGCTCTATCGTTCTTTTGACAGACCATGCCGGTCAAAATCAAGTGCTTGCATGGCCTGACGAGCCGTTAAAGCAGCTTCGCATCTGGCTCTGGGCCTCGCTGGCGAGCCGCCCTGATTCCGAGAATCTAAAGCATGATTTCTGGCCTGAACCCGGCGATAATATGGGCGACTTTCGCGACGATTCGCATTATTTATCAATCGGTGCCTGCACAAAAAAACTCTATAACCGGAAGAACTTGGAACGGTTCCATCAGTCTGTTCTCTTCGCTGCTGTAAAAAAAGCCAGTGAAGCGGCACAGCAGAAAACCGGCGAAACGGTCAGTGACTCAGATGCTGGACTTGCAAACCTGATCACATTAGTCCCTGCGCTTTTAGAAGATCGCTCAAAACAGCAACTTAAAAAATACTATGCAAATAAAGTTAAATCCCTGCCCCTAAAAACAAAACACATCGAGATGGTATTGCAGGAATGGCTTCGTACAGCCTGCGGCAAGCTGGGAAAGGCCTCAGAAGAATATTGTTTGGCCTTTACAAACCCGGAAGGCATAGCGGAAAGCCTGCGGCGCGAGGTACACGCGCGCTTTAATAAATACATGGAGAATTTGGCAAATTATGAGAAACGATTTTTTGACACTAACCCGGGCGTCGCTCTGTGGATCCATCTGCCGGCGTATATTGAAGATCTCCGACGAAAGGGAGACGAACTGACCGGAAACTCAAAAATCAACTGGCCGCAATGGAAGCGCGTTAAGGACGTTTCAGCCGATGAAGTCAAGGAGACAATCAAACAAGCCGGAAAAAAGACCCTGGAAGAATTAAAGGAATGGACTGTCCCGCGGCTGATAAAATGGGTCGGCATTTCCCTGGGAATTCCAGCTGCGGCAGGCGGTATCTATATTACCCTGTGTTCTTTCTTAAACCAAACAATCCCCGTTAAGCCATGGATAATTTCCATCGTGCTGGCTGTCGGCGGTGCCTTGGCAGCTGCTATATCCTTATGTATCTGGATATCCAAACGATCTGCTGCTTTGGAAAGATTACACAACAGGGCACAGGACGCATTCGATGCTCTGTACAAGCAATTTAGTGATGTGGCCACACAACTCTGCGAGTCTAACGCCGGGAAGCTGAACCGCATTATGCGGGGTGTTCTGGAAGAGCGCATGCACCAGTGGATTGCGCTCTCCCGCAGGAGGGATGCCATCATGCTCCCGCCGCCTGCCGCAGAAGACGGCTATCGCTCTTTAGCCCCCCAGAAACAGGAGCAAATCAAAAATCGCCTAGAGGCCAGCTGGAGATCTTTTATTGCGCAAATGTCTATCGACAAGCCGGTGCTAACCCAGTGGGAATCAGCCGTTGAGAAGTCATGGCGGCGCGAAATTTCAAACGCTGTAGATTCACTGATACAAAGCACGGACTCGACGGAGCTATTGCAAAAAATAAAATCTATACAGGAGCCCCTGCCGCTCGCGCGGTATCACCATGCTCCGTACAGTGCTGACCGCATCCTGCTTTTGCCGCAAGGTGTCGATAAAAAAATTGTGAAACAGGAAATTCAAGATACGGAGGTTGCCTGCGCAGGGCCGGGGTATGTTCTGGTTGCAATGGCGTACCGTTCCGGATCGCCTGAACAATATGATTTCGGAGAACATGATGACGGCAGGAGTGGTTGATCGCATCAAGCAGGCAAATTTTTACAGCAAACAAATCAAACGGATAATAGCCGGCACAGACCGTGCCGATCTTCACTTGAATACAGGCGGCCAGTGCGCACTGGCCGCTGAACGCATTGCCAAAGGCCTCGCTCCCGAAGCGCAGGAGACTGCAGCCCGGTTGCTGAAACAGCTGTTTCGTGCGCGCGGGCTTTCAGTCGTCTATGAGCATCAGGAAAAAGCCCTTGCCGCGGCGCTTTCAGGCAAAGATGTATTACTGGCGACCGGAGAGGGCAGCGGCCGTTCTACATGCATGGATTTGCTGGCTGTTTGCAGGGGGCTTGCCCTGTCGGAAAACACCCTTATTGTCTGCACAAATGAGCTGGAAGCCAAAAAACGTCTTGAGGCTTGTCGACGAACCCTGCGCCACATGGGGCTTGACTATGTGCTGAAGGCCGTCGCCATTGATTTCTATAACAGCACTCCTGTGCCGGAAATCGTTGTAACGACCCCCCGCCAGCTTATCGCTACAATAGAATCACAGCAAAACATATCACCGGCGTTTTTCGCCTCTTTGTCTTTGGTCATTGCCGAAGATATCTCCGATTACACCGGCGTATGCGGGACCAATGCCGCCGCGTTGTTTCGCTGCCTGCAGATCCTGACCCGGCGTTTTGGAAGCAGGCCGACCATCATGGCTACGGCGCTGCCATATGCAAACCTGCGAGACTTTGCCGCAAAACTATTAAACAGGGACACGGCCTCAACGCACATGATCACACAGGATTGCGCGCCCGCGTTTCAGCATCAGCTTGTTTTCTGGAGCACAGCTGAAGATGATAGTGATCAGGGCACATCCGCCACGGCCAAAGACCTGCGCAAGGACTTGGAAGATTTGATCGGTTTTCTGTCACGTGACGGATTAAAAGCTGAAGGCAGCAGCACGGCATTTTGTTTTCTTCTGGACAAATCCGGATCCATGGATGCTCCCTCGAAATTCCCGCGGGTGTTGGATACCGTTTGCCAGGACATTCGCGAGCGTGAAGAACGCGGTATTATCGATAATGGAGATCATCTGCAGATTCACTTTTTTGACGAAAAGCTTCTTAGTGCCGTATTCAATGGCACGGTTTCATCATGGGCGGAATCATGTGACATTCATGAAACAAAGCTTAAGGAAGTCAGACCTGGTGGCTGGACGTCGATTGGGTCCGCTCTGAAAACTTTTTTACAAAACATCAAAAACCGGCCGAACGATGGCGTAACCACTTACTACGTATTCATGTACTCGGACGGAGAAGACTCGATCGATGAGTCAATGGCGCAAGGCGTTAAAAACGCCATGGCTTTGTTGGGTTCGCAAAGTATAGTCCGTATCCTGTATGTATCGCTTGGTATTGAGCCCGACATATCGGTGCGCACCCTGATCGAAGAACTGGGCGGCTTTGTCGTAGAGCTTCCCGCGGGGGCCGACCTCCATCTGCCAAGTTCACTGTTGAACCAGAAGGAAGAGGCCGAGCGCGCTGTAACAGTCATGAGCTTTACTGAAGAGTTTGCCGAGACCGACCTCGCTGCTGTGGACTCGCCGCTCCGCCCGGTTCGTTTTCTAACACGCGTTACGCATCCCGAACTGACCCCGCTGCTTCCATCAGATACCATTTCGTCGGAAGCCCTTCGGCATGCACGCTACATAGTCGTTGTCGGCTGGTTAAACAGTCCCGCACTGCTGTATCATTACCTGTGCCATGCCGGCGGGCAGGATGCGGTAGTTTTTTTGATTGATACCGGTGCTCCCGCCTCCCGCTTTATCAGCCGCTGCTTCGAGGAACTCCCTTCCGATACTTCGCCTGACCGGCTTTGCCTGACGCCGTATCATGACGCCGTCAGCCTGCGCGCCATTAGATCGGTACTGGGCTGGATGGCTTCGCTTTCAAAGGAGGAAGCAAATACAATCCTGTGGGGCAGGCCTGAAGAACCGAAGCGCGGCGAAACAGCACGCGTCATAAAAACCTGCCGCTATGTTGAGATGGATGAAACCGGAACAGTCATGGCAGTTACGGCCGAAGATGACGGCATTACAATGTCACGGGCATTTCATGTAGCCGAAGAGCCCTTGCGGATGTACCTCACCGGCAATGAAACACCGTTTTTAATCGATTCAGCGCAGTTGCTGCATCGTTTCTATCCGGGTGCGATCGGGGTTTTAAACTGCCGCCGCTACAGTGTCGAAAAAACTGATGTCGGTTCTGCATGTCACCTCAACATTGCCAATCCTGGCAAGGGCTTCTGGACTAGTCCTGTATTGAAACTTGAATTTCCGGCTAATCCCGCTATCCAATCCGGCGCCAGGGCTGTGTTGCCGGACACCGACCTTAACGTAACCCTGGATTACGCAGACATGGTACTTGAAATTATCCCGCAGGGGCACCGGCGATTCGAGGGTGGACGCGCCAGCGGAGACGGCAAGGTCCAGGGGATTCCCGGAACCCCGGGTCAATCAGTCGAAATTAAAACACGCGTCCTGATTATGGACTTGTCTGAACAATCCGTTTCACCCGTCGTTCTCTGCGGACTTGAAAACATCCTGTGGCATTTCCTGCCATCATTAACCGCTTGCGAAACACACCCGTTCTGTATTGCCGAACCTAAAACAAATAGAATATATCTTGGAGAATTGATTCCGGGCGCAACCGGCCTGGTCTCGGCGCTGATCGAGGATGCGAGCGCTCTGCTGAGCACAGCGCTGCAGTATGGAGCCATGACCCTTCTCGCATGCAGTTGTAAAGATGGCTGCAAATACTGCCTGCGCGCGCAGGCCAAATCCTGGGGAATACCCGAAGAAGAAACAATTAAAAAAGATACTCTCGAATTCCTCGAAAAACATGGCATTGTAACTGACATGATTAAAAGGCGTATATCTTAAAATGCGATAGCGTGTCACGTGAAATGTAAATGCATATGGGACATCTGATCCTTATTGCCTGCGCCTTCATTATAGTGCTTTTTTTAGCAGTATTTGTTTGGGCCGGTTTATACGCACTGATCCTGTTTGCCGTCGGCCTTGTATTTTTTATTGCAATTCTTTGGCTGGCAACCCGCTGGAAAGAAGGCCTTGAACGGAGGAGCCTTGAGGAGAACAATCATGAGGAAGATGGGGATGAAAAGTTATAATCCACTTTCTCTCGTTGCTGGATAACCGGCATCTGAAAGCCGTTTGTCGAGCAGCCACGCCGCCCAGATCAAGATAACCAACCCTGCCGGCGTTTTAGTCTCAGCCTTGTATTTCTGCAGTACCCGCAGCAGAAACAGGGCTTCAACCGGTTCAAAATGTTTCCCTGCCCTTTGATAGAGCCTGGCAACCCATTTCGATTGCCAGTCCGAAGCTTCAGCACGGGATAAATTTTCTTCATGCATTTTTATTGTATTGATTACAGCACAAAACCAATCATCGGAGGCCATTGCATCTCCAATTTTTGCCGCGATTAAAGGAGCTATGCACCGCAAGCGGACATCAAAAGCAGGATGTATATAATCAAGGGCTACAGGGCCTTCCCCTGCCTTGCCGTAGTCAATGATCCATATTGATTCCGTGCTTTCCTCGAACATTATATTGCCAAGACGAAGATCACCATGAATTGGCCCCCATGCAACGATGCTTTCGGAATTGCCGAATGAGCATGCAGCCCACTGTTCCATCCGCCGGGGTATCTTAAGGCTGTCCACATACTTACGCAGCTGCTTAAGGCAACCAATATGCTTTTCATCAAAGTCTGTTCTGCGTAAGGCTGCATCAAGGCAAACCGTTGCGGGAGCATATATATCGCCGTCCGTTGGGGCAACCGACGCATCGAACTGCTTTCCCGGGCGCAGCAACTCTTCCGGCCCCAGGACATCCTCAATCCCGTCTTCTGAAATACCCCATGCTCTGAGATCAGAAATAGCCTCGCAGGTTTCAAAGCCCGCAACTGCGCTTTCCGGGCCTTTTCCCGTGCCTGACAGCCCCTTTGTTGCCAGAATTGAAAAACACCTGGTGCTTCCGTCGTTCGTCGCAACACCCGGCCAGGTTAAACTCTGCAGTTCCGTACGAAAGTATATCCAAATGTCCCGCATGGGGCGATGTTTCGGAGATATGCGGCCGCTGGCATGCAGGGGCGGCAGAGCATTTAAAATTTTATCCAATACTGCAGACACTGTCTTTTCCCAGCCATTGTCGCCGCCTTTGTTTTCGCTCAGCCATTTGTCCAGCATTATGACAGATGACGACGGTATTTCTCCCGCGCGCTCATAGGCAATCACTCCACGGCCGTGATTGACAGCCCAGTACGGCTCAACCCGTGCAAAACCCGCAGAGGTGTACGGCTGTACATGACGGGCATACGCGGCAAGCTCCCGGCCCAGCTCATACAGGTTGGCAATCTTGACAACCCGGGCCTTCTGCATTTTTTCATGAGGTGCTTCGGGCGCATCATCAACTTTGACAGGCTGGACTTCAAGCGTTACAGCCCCTGAAAATCCCTCGCCGTAACGCTTCACGAACTTAATAGCGTTGATGTCATGTTCGCGAGAAAAGAAGTGCTTTACCAGAGCGTAGTTTTGAATTGCGTATGCACTCAAATCCCCGGCTGTATTAGAAAATAGACTATCGGGGGTCCAGCCATATTTCAGAGATTCGCTGTCAATGGTTCCTGAAACGGAGTCTGAGGAGCCACCTGAACCGCGCAGCGCCATATCGGAATCCCCGCGGGCAAGCCAGATGGTGTGCCCAAGAATGGATTCAAAATCATCTTTTGAAAGCAGGCGAAACTCATCTTTTTCAAAATAATAATCAGCACCTAGCGCATGGCACAGGTGTGCAATCCGGTCGCCGGAGATGTGGCTGAGCATATAAATCTGCGGGAACCGCAACACAGACCGGATACGGGACAGAGCCAGTAAATCGTGGCGGATGCCTTCTATCGAGACAGCATTTTTGCCCTCCGGCGCTGCAGCAGGCCGCGCAATATCCAGGAAAATCACTTCAAAGTGTTCAAGGGCTATAAGCTTATTTTCATTGGCAGGCTCTATTGAGTAATCAGTACATTCTCGATTTGCACGCCAGAAGTGTTGCTCTGCTGCCTGCTTGAGTGTGGGGGTGAGGTAGACATCCCAGTTCCAGCCTTGCAAAAGATGAGCGGCCTCCCAGCAATAGCGACGCCTTTCCGGGTTAGCATCTGTCACGCGGTCATCGACTATCAACGCCGCATAACGCAGCAATGCTCCCTCCTTAATCCGGGGCAGGCGATGGCCCCATAGTGATTTAACAGCGCTTTCGTGCAAAGCATGCCGGGCATGCTCAGATCTGTATTGGGCAAAAGCATGCATTATTTCCCGTTTCAGCTCATCACGCAGTACATGCTTCGGCCGGGAGACCATGTTCAGAAGAGATTCGACAGCGTAGGGAAAAGGCAGACGGTGGAGAATGTGTGCGTGCTCGTGGTCATCGGGAGTTCCTGCTGCATCCTGCAGGGCGACAAGTGCAATGCCCGCGAACCGCTCATTTTCCGCAGAGCTGTCAATCCGGTTGATTTCGGCGCACATGGCGGACAAAGCGGCAACTCGCTCAATTGCCTTGTGCGATTCGTAATAAAGCCAAAAAACATTATCAGCTGGCGCGAGTATATGTAATACTTTCTTCAGGGCGCGCTGTAGCGGTTCAGGGAAAGGCCCAAAAAAAAGAACAGTAGCCATGCTGGCATATCTCCGTTCAGGTTATCTCACGGCACACAAGCTAGAACATCGCAGAGCACAGTCTTCCAGTTTAACCAGTTGATTCGGGGCAGGCTGGAATGATTCCGGTTATAGGGCGCATCGAAAAGTGCCTGTTTCCAGGATGCGGTTTCAGAAAACGGAATATCCGGCTGATCGTCTATCAGCACGTCACCCTGTATCATCGCTTTTCGCCGTGTCAGTATAACTCGTTCCACCCACTCCGTCCCCAACTCGCGCTCCACCCACTGATATTTTTCAGGAGCGCAATAACGGTAATTCATTTTCGGTGACGAGCATATCCAGACATCGTATCCGGTCCGCTTCATAGCCTGCATGGCCGCAACCGCACCACTAACAGGCGGCAAGTCAAGATAAAACCCGGGTTCTTCAAAAATAGACTGTATATCCTGACGATACTCCGACTTGAATTCATCCTTGATATAAAAGCTGGTACGCCGGGATTGGTCAAGTGCCGGGCGGTCAGGATACCTTGCTGACCAAACGACCATAAAATGCCGGTCAAAATCAGCCAGAACACCGTCCATGTCTACTAGGATAATTGGGACTTTTTTCATGAATGCGGGTCCATGATATGTCGCAGCGACCCGGCGACATATGTGATTTAAATTGTATGACCTGTATCTCGTTAACCAGGATTACGCCATTGTTGCTTTTTGAAGGCGCTCAACAAGTTGTTTCCCGGATGATAAACCCATGGTCTGCAATTGGTCACATACGACCTGACCCCGCATCTCAGGCTTTACGCTGTTGCTCCAGCACGAAACAAAGCCCTCGGAAGTTCTCAGCAAGCGCTGCAAACTCCGTATAACCGGCACATGAATCTTCGAACCGCCAAAAAGTGCGGCCGAAACAACCGCCTTGCGCGAAAGCTCATAAACATCTTCTATGGTTGCCCAGTATCGTTGATACGCTTTGTCGGCTTGACCATCGTCCTGTGCCCGAATCAGCGATTCGACAATCGAAGCAACGTCTGACTGAATGCCGTCTTTAAAAGCCTCAACCCAGAACTCAGGCTGTCGGTCCTGAATGGCGCCCCGGCTTGCGGCCTCGGAGAAACCCGGGACCTCATTGTTCCACGTCGAACGCACCCTCAAGAACAGTTCATGCATCTCTCCGCCGGCCAGACCTTTAAACGATTCAAGCGCGCTCTCATCACTGTTTTCAACAAGGCCGTTGCGCAACGATTCGAGCAGCTTATTTTTTTCGCGTATATCATCCAACAGCTTATCTATGGCTTTGCTCACAATGCCATACAACGTAGGCGAGAGTTCACAAAACCTATTTATTTCGCGATGAACAAAAGGCCAGATTGAGGCATCACACAAACGGATCCTGGCGTTTGCGGACGTACTCATGCCAAGGGTAAGTCGATGCAAAAGAAGCGTGTGACTAACATATGCTCGAAGATCCATGAAATCATCGATTATCAGGTCTACCCTGAGCATATGACCTCCGAGTATTTAACAAAATCCTCGTGTGCATTAGCCAAAGAGTCTGTAGTCATATAATCAGCATAATTATTTTTTTTATCAACATTTTTACCAATAATGGTAAGTCTTAAATTCTCAAACATGGTTTTATTAAATTCAACCTTTAGATTCTGCTTGCCCGGGTCGCATGGTTCCCACTCGCCGTTCCTCTCAAGGTATCCTCTTATCTCACCAAACCAATCACCCGGCACCAGTTTGCCCTTTTGAAGCAGCAAAGACGCCCCCTGAATCAGCACATCGAATGCCATCCAGGTCTCCAACAGTTTGGCAGTAGGTGGATTGTTGATATCAATCGCTGCGAAGGCTTCACTGTTTCCTGCGGCTGCAGCCTTGACAGCTGAAACTAAGCCTGTAAAGTAAAATGAGTCCTGTGTCACCTCTGTAGGAAAATCTGCCTTAAGGCACTTTATCTGTTCTATCATAACATTCTCATCAATGGTCCCGGCAGCTGCACTGAAAAATATTGCATAACAATGCTTTGGCCAATTTTCTGCACCCCTCAAATAGCTGATTAACTCTTTAACCCCAAAATCACCGTTGTGAATAAATAAGAATAGTTCTTCCGAACTGTCTTGTATCGTTTCAATAAGACCCACGGCGTTCCCGTCGAAATCGCTCACCCCCCCTCCAACATCAGCAGTACTAACAATTTCTCTAATGAGACGAATACGATGAGATTTGTTTTTTAAATGATCAGTTTTGATAAAGTAAAAAAATTTCATTATCAGATCCTTGGTCGAATTATTTAGCTTTTAACCGCAGAAATATATAAAGAAATTCCGTTGGTTTCCCATCAACGTCTTGCTTTTCATGTTTGAAACAAAAATCCCCGGATCCATCCCCTTCTTTTAGACGAGATCCAAGGCAGGATTCGATGTTAATTATCGAAGATGTGAGTCCGTGCTCATTTAAAATATTCTTGTCGTCCTTAACGTCAGAACGCTGCAGTTTTTTTTCTTGAAAGTTGCGTCCGTTGTCAGTGCAAGTGATTGTTACTTCACAACTTAGCTCGCAGGAAACCACATTAATTTTTGATAGTTGCGCTTTTTTTTGATCCTTCGTTTCTAACTCATGCAACAGTTGTGTAATGCCGGTTAAAAACTGCCCCGGACGTCCATAAATCTTCCACCTCCGGCAATTATTTATTTCTGAATCCAGTGAAAATTTCCCGTCTGCGATAAAAGGAACAAAATCCTCATAACCAAGTTCCATCACAATTGAATCTTCTGAATCTCTTTTAAAAAAAGTTTTAACAACAGCGGAAGATAGAGCCGCACATAACTGTATCTCAAATATGCAATCTTCATGATCACCAGGAAAGTGAACTCTGTGAGCCAACAACTTTGCCGCACAAAGAAGTTGTTTTTCTTTTTGTTTTCTTTCAGCAATTGCATGCAAACTATTTAGGCCAAGAAGACACAGAAGCCTATTATCACTAGCCAAGCCAAACAATGACAATGCCAATGAAAACGCCGGATCAGATTTATTGGCAGGATCGTGGTCGGTATTAACAACCCAATGATACCCCTCTCCTGTCTTTAACCCCCCCTCACGAGTTTTTATGCTCATTCCAACTGGCCATCGGGCATCGGCATCAAGGTAACGGGGCCAATCTTCACGTCCCCCCCTCATAATTCTTTCAGCAATCAACATTCCGTCATCAAGATTCACCGTGCTTTTTTTCTCTTGCTCTGTTAAAATACTCTTCACCCAGTTAGTGCTTTTTACTCTTTGCTCTTCCAACAAATTCGCAATTGTTTTTTCTTGTTCCGCTTCTTCCTTATCCCAGCCGCAGGCATTTTTAATAGTTTGCTCTGAGCCTGTTAACGTAATGGTAAACTTTGATTCCGTTTTAAAAAGCATAACCGTTTCTGCGCTATATGCAAAATCACCGAAATCTGCTGGGGCGATGCGCCGAGAAATTCGTTCAGCGGCTAATTTCATATTAGTTACATCTGCGATAAGCTTACGAACCTCAGGCTCAATACCGGCAAGGTGCCTTACCTCGTCCGCCCTTCTTTTCTCAGCTAAAGCAGCTGCAGCCTGCCGTTCCTGCGCGATGGTCATCTCGAAATAATCCGTAAATGATCGTATCGCACTAAGCTGAGCTTCTGAATAAGAAATACGGTCAGCGTTGTCATATTCCCTGCGGGGTGAACCCAAAATTATAAACCCTTCACATGTAGCCTTTTCACCAAGCGTACCCTCTAACCAGAGAGGAGAAAAAACAAAAGAGTTGACCCCTGCATCCAGAGATGGAGAATGCAGTTTCTTAATTAATTTAGGAGCTTCCGTCTGTAGTTTTTTTCTTAAGTCTTCCCCTATGTCGCACTGTCCTCCTACACATTTTATCTCCCACGAGTTGGATATCCTGGAGGCACAGGGATAACAAAGATGACGCTCTTTATTATCATCCAAAGGCTGTGCACAAGTAGCTGTCGACAAAATTTGTTGAACGGAAGTAACAACATCGTGGGGCCAAAGAGTTTCCGGGTCGGCTTCTCTATGTTTTTCTGCCAATTGATTTTTAAATGTGACACCTTCTGCAAAGCTAAAAACAAGCCCCTTGCTGCGGCCATCATCATTCCGTTTGACCGAAAAACCAACGCGAACTTCTTTCCCATCTTCGAAGAAACCCAGGTTATAATACCCTTGCGGAAGGTGCTCAATCTTCAAATTAATGTTTGCGTCACCACAAGCGCGCGCTAATGCTGTGTATGAGCCATGATCTATAATTGTTTTCTGGTCCTCACTAAAATAAAAATCAGAACAGATTGGATCTCCGTTCCCGAGAGCCAGTATAATTGAATTGCCGGGGGGCAAAAGGTTACTTTTATCCATCGTACTCAACAACCGAAATAAAGTTTGTCGAGTGAAAGGAAGCTCAGATAATTCAAACTTTAATTTCCCAATTTGTTCATCAGTTCCGCCCGGAACCTGTAAAGTCTCATCAATAATAGACCATTGGTCGGGAGTAAGAATCATCGCCACATGACAGCATGTTTTAATCGTGGGTGGAAATGCTGGTAGTGCTTTTACCAACCCCTGCAAAAATTCGTAACCTCTGACGAGACTTTCATTCCCCACCAGTCTTCCAACTAAAGCGCCCCCTGCAACGTGCAAAAGAACACCGTTCCACTTAGCCTGCAAAATATTTTTTTTAACTTCAGCACTGACCCCCTCATCGTCAACCAAAGTAGTCCACAGTCCTTCGGGGGTTTTCCTCGCCTTCGCAACAACATCTCCCCAAAAATTTTTAAAATCGTCACAGCAAATTTTATCAGGACTGCTTGGTAAATACTTCAGAATATAGTCCCCCATGTCGCAAACTTGCCATGAATGGCTTTCTAATAATGTACCATTACACTCTATTTTAAATTTTGACTCTTCCGTTTCAGAACCAAAGTAGGATGCATATCCCCTTTTAACAAGAGTCGTAAAAAGTGCATCCAGATTTTCTTGAGGTTTAACCTTCTTACTTGCTCCACATTCATAAACACTTGCAGTCCTAAAGCCCAAAAGGTCATGACTTTTTTTCTGCGTGCCTGAAGTAGCATCATGCTCTGTCCCAACTATAGCCTTAAGCATTGCGCTGCGATATTCTTCTTGTTTACTCGACTTTCGGCCAACAGCAGACAACTGTTTCATTTTTTCAGCTGAAGATTGCAACTCAAAGAACTCGCTTATCACCTCAGTCACCGGTTCCACGGAGCTTTTGACAAACCCCTTTATTAACTTAAACAGGCAATCTTTTTTTTCTGAATGATCGATCACGCCTTCAAACGGTTTATGCCAGGCCCCCCGAGCGGGGTACAGTAGACAAAAAATTGCAGAAGGTATATCGGTATTGTCCTTCTGCCCTTTGTGCCATATGGGGATCGCCATGAATGAGAAGTTTTTGGCCAGAATATCTTCGAAAGCAACTTCTCCACGAGTGTCACGTACAGTATCACGCAGGCACACTCCTCGGCCTATACGCACACCTAGCCCTGTAGACCCCGCACCTGAAGCGAGCGCATACCCAGGGCCGTACACAAGTTCACGATAGTATTCGCTTCGTTTGTTATCTGGAGAGTATCCCTCACCGAAGAAAATCGGCTTGTCACTGTCAAGTTCCTGCATGAACACAAATTCATCAAGTGCTTCGTTTCTCCACAACACAAAAAAACCATGCCTGGCGGCTATGGCCTTTACCCCAAGACTGCCTTCTGCTTCAAGCTTCGTTATATCTTGATAGTACTTTAACAAATTATAATTAGTAATATGTTCCTCTAATATCGCATCGAGCTTTTTACGCAGGGCCGTTTGCTGGGTCTCCCAGACCGTCTGAAGAGGGGTTTTTAAGCTATTATCACTAATCATTATTTTTCACTCCCAAGGCGTTAACAACGCGCTGACAGTCATCCTGATACTTTGTTTGATTTTGCACAATGCGCTTCTCCACGATCTTTTCGAAGTCTGGAGGGAAATGCGTCGCTATCTTCGGCGGACATACACTTTGCGGATGGCCGCCATACGGATTATTGGCCCAGATTTCCTTTATGGAATGGGTCCGCAATGAACCGACAAAATTGTGCATGCCTTCGTAACCGGGGCAGGGGTAGATATCGCCATTCAAGGTCAGATACATGCCGCAACTCACATCGTGGCATTCCTTTGTGCCGGCATACGAGCCGATGCGCGTATCAATACCCATAGCCCGGGCACAATACGTCACCCTGGCATAGTGCTCCAGAAACTCTTCCTGCGATGGACCGGTAATATCGCCCAGACCATAGGTCATAGCCCTGCCCGCAACCATGTAGACATTTGTGCAGGGACTGATGCCCAGACACTGAAAAAGCACATAGCGGGCAGCCATTTCACGGATGTTCAGATTTGTTATGGGCATCTCAACGGCAAGTCGCGTTGGATTGCCTGTGTTGAAACCGGCTGCGATGGCATGCTTCAACGTCAAACGGCAGGTGCGGTCATAGTTGTACCTATCGCTTGCCGGGCGCCCGACCATCTCATTGTTGATTTCAGGGAAAACCGATGAGACGCCCACAAAAAGCGATACACCGTTTTCGTACAGCAGCTTTGCCAGATCGGCCGCCGAGTTTACACCATGCGCTCCCCCGTAAGCCCAGGCAATGCGCTCGTCGTCGCCAAGGATCTGCCCGCGGGTAAAAATCAGCGGAATAATATCGTTTTTGTACAAAAATTGAATGAAGTCGATCAGGTCTTCACCGGCTGCCGGCTGATTACCGGAGCGCGCTTTCGCACCGGCTATCCACTGGGTAGGCTCACCCCGGCCAAGGATGCGCACGCATTTTAAACCCAGCTCTTTTGCCTCAAGTATAGCTTCTCTCAGTCTTGCGTAGGGCAGCGGCTTGCGCCCGCGGGCATCAATTGCACCCTCCTGAGTAAAACAGTGCGGGCAGCGGAGCGTACAGCCATCACCAAAGTCCATATTCAAATACAGCAGGCGCCGTTCCTGCACGGCGCGACTCAATACTTCGTCGGTTTCATTCCAGCCGCGCACATAATTCTGGAACGATTGCGGAAAGGGAGGAGTGTATCGCCAGGTTCCATTGATGTCGTTTTTTAATTCAAGCGCTTGCTTGATAATGTCTTCTTCGGTTAAATCCGCATGCTCTTTCAGGACCTCCTGAGCGCGGATAAGGATTCGCTGCCGGCGGCGCTTGACCTGCTCTTCGCTTCGTGGAGGACCAAGCCGCGTATACATGGCAACCTTTTGCCTGAATTCTTCATAGAAGCTGGGGTTCGTTGACCACTTGACAACATACCCCTGGGCGCCGAGATCCCAGGCTCGAATAATTGTCGGCGCATCCGAAAGCGAACTGATCATAACAATGGGTGCGGAAACACCGGCATCGTTAAGCTTTTTCAACAGCATAAGACCATGATCATGCTCCTCGCCCTCGAAGCGAATGTCGAGAAAGATGACGCAAATATCGGCATTTTCCTCAAGCAAACGGAACATCTCCTGTCCGTTGCCCGCGAACCGGAACTCGACCCCCTCGACCGGATATTCCGCAGCAAAGGCGGCAGCATTTCCGGGCTTGCTTAGTTCATCATCAACTATAAGTATTTTTCTCATCAAAAGCCCCGTCGTTGTGAATGGTGCGCCTGCAGTTGCGCACAACTATTATTCCTTACGCAGCCCCCTGTAATAGGTTGCAACGCGTGTGGTCGCCATGCGTTCGTCAAGCAATTGTATCCACGCAGCACTGTCCTGTATCGTGGAATGGAGAATTTCCCTGATCTCTGAGCGTGTCAAACAGCCAAACCTGTCGGGTTCCTCCTCACGGTGCACACCCTGCATGGCAAACAGCAGCTTACTGTGAAGCTCATTATAAAAAACCGTACCGGAAGACGAAAAATTATCCTGGTATTCATGATTTTCATTGCCGGTACCGCCGCCGTTTATTTTCCACAACTCGCTGCCCGGGAAAAGGTGGAGATTATGCACATAGAGTTCAAAATTACCCGGTAAACTCAATACGTATTCAATATTTTCGGCTATATCCTGCGGACACTCAAATGGTGAATTGGTTATAATGTCAAACGAGACCTGAATGTTAAGACGGTTTTCTCGTACATGCTCAAGAATTCTTTTCATGTGCGCGGCGTTCTGCTGCCGGTTGTATATCTGGAGAACCCGAGCAGAGACAGTTTGGACCCCGAATTCGACGCTGGCCAGCCCGGCATCGGCATAAAAATCAAGTTTTTTGTTTGAGGTTGTATTGGGGTTTGCAAAAATATGGAAAGGTACACCTATGCGCTCTTTGTACAGGGAGGCGAAATTTTCAAGTTCGCTTTCGGAACGCAGCGAAAAATCATCATCGAAGAAAAAAACATTCTCAATTGAAGGGTCGCCCGAAAGGGCATCCTGCAATCCTGCGATGATCGCTTCATTACTCATGCGTCGTATGCGTGTGAAGCCCTGCTCCTCTCCGATCCGGTTAAGCGTCGAATTAATACAGTATGAGCAATCATAAGGGCAGCCCCGTGTCGTCATCATGTATACACATGAGTTGAACATACAGGGATTTTCGATGCCTTCGGCAAGCGATGTTTCCGAAACAAAGCGGCCCTGCGCAAGGCGAAAATAGCTCCCGTGACGACTCAGTTTGTAATTTTCAAACGGAATTTCATCAAGATTTTCAAGCGGGCTGGCATAAGGGTTACGAACAAGGGCATCCCCCTTTTTGAACCACAAACCGGCAATATCTTCGACGGGCGCTGAACTGCCCAGCCTTAAAATCAATTCAGTCATCGGTATCTCGCCTTCATGAATGCATACGGAATCCGCAGCCGAATCCATAAGAATCCGCTCCGGATCCATAATAACATTCGGCCCCCCCAGAATGACATGCGTTGCCGGAGAAATTTCCTTTATCGCCTTAGTCAGCTGAAACGTCCGCGCTTCGCTGATGGTAAACGAAGACAGGCCCACCAGCGAATAGTTTCGAAGAGAGGAGGCAAGCACCTGCAAGTCATGTTGACTGTAAAGGTTATTTGCGTTTTCCGGGGCATGGTAATAATCAACTCCAAATCCCTTACCATGCAGGTACTGGAGGAGCGTTACTGGCCCCAGGGTCGTCTTGGTTGTGTTGACTAACGCGGTTTTTATGGGCATTAATTCTATGCTCCTGCACTCGGCCACAGGCCGGCCAAACAACTAAGAGTTTTTAGCGTGACTATCGGCTCAATTCAAGCGGTCACGCCTGCGCCATACGGCCGCGACTTGTGCCACTGAACGATTTTCCATTGTTTGTCTTCATTGACCAACACGACAGTTAGACGGGAATCATCAGCCTTAACGTTGGTTTCCATGTCCCGATTCTCGCAATCAGCGGCCAGCCAGATTGTGTCGCCGTTCTGACATATGACCGGATTGCGCAACGTCATGGAATAGCCTTTGGGATGTTTTTTAAGGTCGTTTTCAACCTGCTTCCGAAGCTGTTCAATGCCCAAACGACGATCTTCTTTAGCGGTTCCGATAACCACTATAGGAAGTTTGCTTGAAAAGCATTTTACGACAGCCTCGGCATCACAAGCCACATATGCCTTGCCGACAGCTTCAACAACTCCAATCACCTCTTTTCCCAATTGCGCATTTGTTTTCATTTTTTCTTCTTCTCCTGAAAGAATATTAAACTTTTTTAAACTGTCAAACCAGATATGAGAAATCTTAACCAGACATCACTGCAAATTTCTCATCAAAAAATTTTGTTGCTTTCTTCGCAATCAAGCTTCTTTCTTCGCTATCCATCATATCCCATTGATCATTGCCTATTGAAATATGTAACATGGTAGTATGCGTATAAACCATGGCTCTTTCCAATATACCATCGATATCAGCTTTATTAATTCGGTATTTGCCCATACTTTTAGCATATTGTTCAAAAAAAAGTTCTATGTACTCATAGCCTACATTGCCTTTTAAATATTGTATATACCAAGGAGCAACAAAAGCACCGATATCATAAGCAGGGTCCCAGATAGTGGCTTGTTCAAAGTCAAAAATCCTAAATTTGTCTTTTTCAACAACAATATTTTTTATCAATGGGTCCATCCAGCAATAACAGTGGGTGCTATTTTCACTATCTTTTAATATTTTTTTT
>JAFGCP010000135.1 GCA_016932595.1 Deltaproteobacteria bacterium | reverse complement strand
CAAGCGCGTGCGCATCAAAAATCTTATTTCATCCGGGGAAAGCTGGATCAGCTATGACAAACTCGTGCTCGCGACCGGCGCGACGCCCATCATACCGCCTTTGCCCGGAGCGTATTTGAACAATATTTATACCCTGCACGGCGTGCGGGATGCCGAAGGCGTGCGCACCCATCTTGCAAGCTGCAAGGCGCGCGATGTGGTTATCGTCGGCGGCGGCCTCATCGGCGTTGAAATGACCGAAGCGCTGGTGGCCCGGGGCTGCCGCGTGACCATCGTGGAGGCCCTGAATCAGATTATGCGCACCCTTGATTGGGAAATGGCTCAGCTGCTGGAGCTGCACATGGAGGCAAACGGCGTGCGCGTTATGACCGATACCCGCGTCATGTCGTTTGCCGGCTCAGAGTGTGTTGAGAGCGTGGTGACGGACAAGGCTACGCTGCCGGCGGATATGGTTATACTGGGGGTGGGCGTAAGCCCCCAGGTGGAGCTTGCCCGCAATGCAGGCCTTGAAATCGGCCCCACGCAGGCCATCAGGGTCGATAACCGCATGCTCACCTCCGATCCCGATATTTTTGCCGCAGGCGACTGCGTGGAAAATATCGATATCATTACGGGGCAGCCCATATACGTGCCCATGGGCTCAACGGCCAATAAGCAGGGCCGCGTTGCGGCCGTTAATATTTGCGGCGGCAATGATACCTTTCCCGGCGTGCTCGGCACCGTGGTCTGCAAGGTTTTTGATTACTGCATCGCCCGGACGGGGCTTACCGAGGCCGATGCCCGCGATGCCGGCTTTGATGTGGTGACGGTGCTCACCGGCGCCTCCGACCGCGAGCATTTTATGCCCAATGCCAAACCCCTGATGCTGAAACTGATTGTCGACGCGCCGTCGCGGAGGCTTTTGGGTGTGCAGGCGGCAGGGCCGGGGCAGGGCGACAAGCGAATCGATGTGGCAACGACCGCTATCACTGCAGGCATGACGGTGGATCAAATCGCCAATCTTGATCTCTGCTATGCACCGCCGTATTCCCTTGCCATGGACAATCTCATTACCGGCGCCAATATTGCCAAAAACAAGCTTGACGGCGTTTTTGAAAGTATCACTCCCATGGAAGTATATGCCAAGATGCAGCGGCGTGAGGATTTCGTGATGCTTGACGTGAGCTCGCCGCAGGAGTACGAAGAAGTGCGGCTGCCCGGCTCGATGCATATTCCCTCGGGCTCCCTGCGCTCACGGCTTTCGGAAATTCCGAAAGACAAAGATATAGTTGCGTATTGCCGCCTGTCAATCCGCGGGTATGAGGCGGCACTCATTCTCAAGGCAGCGGGCTTTTTAAGAGTGCGCGTCATGGACGGCGGCATTGTGATGTGGCCCTATGAAAGGGTTCACGGGATGAAATAATATGGGCAGTCTTTGTGTCTGGTAGAGGTATAGAAAAAGTCTGTCATGGATCATGACAGGCTTTTTTTTCTGATAGCCAGAGCCGCGGATGACGAGAGATGCTATTCACAGGGCCATGCCGCAAAGGGAATTCGTTATGAGCGGTTCAGTAAAAAATTGACAAAAGGGTTAATGTTTATTACTTAAAAGCACACCTTATCCAGAAGTGGGATGCAGGCTGCCCGTAAAAGTCCGTATCCTTCATGCGCTCAACGGAAAAAGTCTGTGTTGTACAGCCATTGATTTATCTCCCTGCAAACCATACTTTCACAGGCTTAAGGCCATTGATAACATTAACTGAAAAGGGGAGCTTGTCAGATGAAAAACATTTTAAGCTGCTGTGTTCTCATTGTCGGGCTATGCATGGTTTCCCAGCCTGCTGCCGCCCATATGCCGAATGTTGAACGCCGGGATTTGAATGAAAAATGGCCTTTTAGAATCAAGGGAAGCATTGAAAAGGGGCAGGCCGTTTACGCCTATCTCGCATCCGGCACCGATATTGATGTGTACCGTTTTACCGTCACTCAGAAGGAGATCAGCGAAAAAGGCAGCGTGACCCTGCGCGTCAGGGTGAACGTTCCTGCATGTGAGGGGGCGCCGGAATTTTTACCATGGCTGGCCATTGTCGGTCAGGGGCTGCCGGTGCCAACAGACACTATCCCTTTTACCCCGCCTGAAGGCTATGGGGCAATTGTGATAAAAAACACGGAGCCGGGAGCTGAAAGAAACTTTTTCTATGAGCAGTACAGCAAGAAGTCCTATTACATTACGGATTACTATGACTATACGATAACCGAACCCGGAATCTGGTATTTGTATTACTGGGACCCGTATAATGTTGGCGGCGATTATCTGGCTCTCTGGGGCGTGAAAGATTCTTTTGATCCAGGGGACGGCCTTAAAATGCTCATTAACCTGCCGGGAATTTTGAGTGACCGCGTCATGCATACCGAATGCGAATGGATCATCCCGGACAATGCCAGCGCGGCAGCAAGCAGCTGTCTGAACTAGCTGTTTTGAGCTTAAGAGGCTTATCTGCTGCAGGAATGCCTGAACGAAAAGTCGTTTTTTCAGGTTGGGTTAATCCTCCTCGGCGGAGAGCCCGGCAAATGTATGGTTCGGGTTTTTCGTTCAGCCGCTCATTAACTATGTGATGATACAACAGATCGGAGTATTTCATGCTGGAGCTGTTCACAAACCCCGAAGCCTGGATAGCACTCGGCACGCTCACCGCGCTGGAGATTGTACTGGGCATAGATAACATTATTTTCATCTCGATTCTGGTGGGCCGCCTTCCCGAGAGTCAGCGTGCTTTTGCGCGGCGTATGGGGCTCGGGCTGGCCATGATCAGCCGCCTGGCGCTGCTGTTCTCTATTGCCTGGGTTTTGAAGCTGACCGAGCCGTGGTTTGCGATATTCAACCAGGAGATTTCAGGGCGTGATATCATCCTTATCGGGGGCGGGCTGTTTCTTCTGGCCAAGGCAACTCATGAAATACACAACAGCCTGGAAGGCAGAGAGGATACTGCCGGCGTGGTAGCCGCTGCCAGCATAGGCATGGTGCTGGTGCAGATTACGGTGCTGGATATTGTTTTTTCGCTGGACTCAGTGATAACAGCTGTCGGCCTTGGCGGGCATTTTGCCGTTATGGCCACAGCCATCATCCTGGCGGTAGGGGTGATGCTGTTTGCCGCAAAATCCATAGGCGATTTCGTTGATGAGCATCCGACCGTTAAGGTTCTTGCTCTTTCGTTTCTTATTTTAGTGGGTGTCACGCTGATGGTGGAAGGCTTTGATGTGCATGTCCCGAAGGGCTATATTTATTTTGCCATGGCGTTTTCAGTGGTCGTGGAGATGCTCAATATCCGCATGCGCAGCAAACGGGCTGAGCCGGTCAGGCTGCACAAGCAGCTGCACGACAGTGACGAGAGCGAAAAGAAATCCATCTAGCCGGGTGGCTGCACTGTGCATGCTAAACGGCCGGCTTTTAGTATTATTTACTTCGCCAGTCATCAAGATGGTAATTTGCCAGCACTGCCTTCAGTTTGCCTGAGGCCCGTAATTCATCCATGCCCTGCGAAAAAACAGCTGCCTCAGCTTTGCAGTCAGGGCAGAACCCTATATGCAGTTTTGCCGGCTCTTCCGCAATGCCCGCGTTTTGTATCTTGCGGGCGCATTTCATGCTGTATGCCTTGTACGTAACGACATTGCGGTCATCGATAAGTGCTTTAATTTTACCTTCAAGCAGCATGACAAGCAACTCCCGCAGGGGGCTTGTACCCCCGACTTCAACCAGTATATTTTTTTCTAAAAGCGTATCCCTCAGATCAAAAGCATACCCCTGGGCAATACCTACTTTGCCGCCGAGGGCAGACAGGGATTTGTCGGGATTAGCAGGGTCAAATTTCCAGTTGTTTTCCTTTAAAACAAAGAAGCAGCTCGTATTGATAGTTATTTCATTTTGCGGATAGTGAAATTTCTTTTTTCCCGACGGGTCATCCTTTTTTTCCGTTTCTTCTCCTTCTTCTTTATCCATACCGATGGCCCCGGTTATTTTGCCCTGCAGGGTATCGGACTTTGCCTGCTCCCAGGGGATCATTTTGTAGTCAAACTCATACCCCTTTTTTTCAAAAATGATTTTTGCCAGCTCTATCACATAGCCGGGCTTAGCGGAGCCGGGTTCGCAGTTATACGGGCACCATTCGTCGGCAGCGAGAACCAGTTTCTTTTTTACCTGAGCGGTTTTGTTGTCTTTAGCGCAGGCGGTATGGGGGGAGACAAAGCATGAACAGGCAAAAATGATTGCTGCCGCAAGAAACAACTGTGATGCCGTGAGACAAGAAAAACTTTTTTTCATTATCGCGCCCCTATGTTGGTCAGGTTTGAATCGTTGTTGTATTTTCGGCACAAAAATGACAAAACATGACGAAAATTTAGAACATCTTCACAGGAAGTTCTCCTGTGCAATTGTCAACGGTCACGTTGTAGATATCCCCCACATCCTGATTGTTTCCGTTTACCAGCACCAGGGCGATGATGAGTCTTTTATTTAAAGCGGCCTGCACCAGTGTTTCAACGCTCGGGGTTCCCCAGTCGATGTCGGTTGCCTTTGAAAAAGAAGAGTTTTCATCTCCCCGTATGATAAAAGCCTGCAGATCCATTATGGTATTGATCATTTTGCTGAGCCTGCGGGGGAAAATTTCTACCGTGCAGGGTTCTGCCGGTATTGTTGTGGTGGTAGTGGTTGATGTTGTGGTGCAGGGAGAAGTAAAAACGGCAGTAGGATATCCATACCATGGATTAGTAAAGCCTGTGCTGCAATTAGCATTATAGTAAACGGTAAAGCCGCTTGCGCAGTTAGCAAAAACTTCATCATCCGCCATGCTTGGCGCATTTCCGTAAAAATAAGCGGCAGTCAAACTGGAGCACCCCCAAAATGACCAAAACCCAATACTCGTAACGCTGGCCGGAATGGTCACGTTGATCAATCCGGTGGACGCCCAAAACGCCACCCCTTCAATGTCCGTAACGGTATCGGGGATGGTGAAATGAGTTCCATTCTTGCCGGCAGGATATTGCAGAAGCGTTGTCTTGTTTTTATCATAAAAAACGCCATCCTGACTGCTATAGTTGGGGTTATTTACGTCAACATTTATGCTCGTTAAAGCATTGCATTGCCAAAAAGCGTCCCACCCAATGCTCGAAACGCTGGCAGGAATAGTTATGCTGGTCAATGCGGTGCAATTAAGAAATGCCCATTCCCCAATGCTCGCAACGCCGTCAGCAATGGTCACCGTGGTCAGGCCTGTGCAACCTCGAAACGCATCATTTCCGATACTATTCACGTTACCGGGTAAAATTATGCTGGTCAAAGCTGCGCATTCATAAAATGAAGCACTCCCAATACTTGTAACACTGTTTGGTATGGTAATGTTGGTCAAACCACTGCAGCCTAAAAATGCATAGTCGTCAATGTTCGTAACGCTGGAAGGAATGGTAACGCTGGCCAGGTTTGGGCAGTGGGAAAACATGCTCCACCCAATGCTCGAAACACCGTTCATGATGGTCACGCTGGTTAGATTGGTGCAACGGCTAAAAGCACTCCAGTCAATGCTTGTAATGCTTCCCGGAATGGTAACGCTTGTCAGGCCAGTGGAACCATAAAACGCATCATAACCAATGCTCGTTACATTGACAGGAATTGTAAAATCGCCGGTCTTGCCATAAGGATATCGAATAAGTTCTGTCTGGGCTTTATTGTACAGCACACCATCTTGACTGCTATAATTGGGGTTGCTTGCATCAACATCTATACTGGTTAAAGCAGTGCAACCATCAAACTGAAAAAATGAAATGCTCGTAACGCTGCCGGGTAGGCTAACATTGGTTAAATATCTGGAATTTCTAAACGCATCATTCCAAATGCTCGTAACGGTGCCAGGAATGATCACGGCCCCGAACTTTCCCCCAGGACATTGAATGAGTTCTGTCTGGGCTTTATTGTACAGCACACCATTCTGGCTGCTATAGGCCGGATTGTTTGCATCAACATCAATGCCAGTTAACCCGCTGCAGGCATAAAAGGCAGAAAGCCCAATACTGGTAACGCTGCCGGGAATAGTCACGCTGGTTAAACTTCCGCAGCCGGAAAACGCCTCTTCTCCAATGCTCGTAACATTGTCGGGGATGTTCACACTGGTCAAGGTGCAACCCTTAAACGCATAAGACCAAATTCCCGTAACACTGTTCGGTATGGTCACGCTGGTTACCGTGGCGCAATTCATAAACGCACCCCAGAATACCTTATAGTGATTCATCGGCGGCTCAAATATTTCAACATAGCCACCCATGATTCCTACAACAGGCATGCCGTCAATGGTATCGGGGATTACAACATCGCCGCCAGAACCGGTATATTCCCTGATTCCGACAGTGCTGTCGGAAAATATATCGTATACAAAATCCCCCCATTGCTCGGCTAGAGCGGAAGTCGACAGGAACAGACAACTGATGAACGAAAGGAAGAAAAACGATTTTTTTAAATGCATAGGCCCCCCTAAAAGAAAAGTAGTTAATTCTTATAAACTATTTATACCTATAGCCCAATGCGGGTTGGTGTCAATATGAATCTTTTTGTAGCAAAGAGTTGGGGACATGGAAAACGCAATTCGTGCGGAGCGTGCATACAACAAAGGCCCGCAACCAGATAGGTTACGGGCCTTTTAATGGGGCTGTTTTATTCACTTCGGGTGCAATACCTTGCGGCTTGCCATGTATCCCGTTATTCCGGCGAAAGCCGGAATCCAGAAAAAGGCAGACTGGATGCCGGATCAAGTCCGGCATGACGAAACAACTTCAATGCCCCCTGCTTGCGGCGGTGTGGTTTATTGCTTTGAGCGTTTTGTTTTAAAGTGTGCACGTATTTTGGGCACCACATCGGCAATTTTGTCCATAAACTCCTCTTCAACGTCCTGCTTTTCCTCGTCTGATTTTTCCTCCATCCCCTCATACACTTCTTCGGGGTCTGAGAGAAAAACGATGGGCGCAAGCAGTTCATGCAGCACGGTATCGGTTTCGTCATGCCAGGCCTCGGGCGCAAACCGCGCCCCCACCATGAAACCGGAGCACCAGTAGCCGGGATCGAGAAAGTCCTCCCCCTCTTCTTCAACAGCGGCAATGAGCGGCGCGAATTCATTGGCATCAAGGTCTTTGACGACATCGGCATAAAAATCACTGAGGAGCTTTTTCAGCTCCGTAAGCTGGGCCGGGGAGGCCAAGCGCGGCAGGCCTTTTTCGCGCAGGAAAACCAGCGGCAGCCACTCCTCGGGCTTTACTGCAACCGGGCCGCAGGCTATGGCGGTCAGCAGCCCGTGCAGCTCTTCAACATTCATGGTTTCATGGCCGGTTTTTTCAAGCAGTTCATCGATATGATTTATTTTTTCAATCGCCAGCATACGGCACTATCCTTTCCGTTAAAAATGTTTGTGCGCCCGGTGCGCGATAAGGCCCCCTGTGGGGACATCGTTATGCTCAGTACAGCGGCCCACTAAAGAGGGTGGCGAAAGGATTCTCCCTTTAGCAAAGGGGGTGAGGGGGATTTGCGGACGAAAAAAACCCCCTGTATCCCCCTTTTACAAAGGGGGAAAAATAAAACACTTTTTTTAAGACAAAAAACCGTACTCTTATTTCTGGAATTTTGTACTGAGAATGTACACGTATGGGCTTCTGTTTGCAAGGTTTTGTACATAGTGCAGCCGTGCGGGCAGGCGAGCGAAGTGCCGCATATTTATTGATTTTAAGAGGATATTTGCAATCCAGCCTCACATGGAATACACTGCTAAAGCTCCGAACATTGTGAGTGAAGTTCCCATGCGAAGGAGCTTTTAAATGTATATAAAGGATTGGTATGCCCCTTCTTGACATGAAAAATATCAGCCTGAGCTTTGGCGGGCCGCAGCTTCTTGACAGCGTGGATATGGTAATCGAGCCGGGCGAGCGCATCTGCCTTCTTGGCCGCAATGGCGAGGGCAAATCAAGTCTCATAAAGATTATTAACGGAGATTTGCAGCCAGACCGGGGCGAACTGGCCTGCCGGCAGGGCCTGCGGGTGGGGATGCTGGAGCAGGAGGTGCCGGGCGGCATGCCGGGCACGGTCTATGATGCTGTGGCAGGCGGCATCAGCGGCCTGGGCGAACTGGTGGCGCAGTATCATGCCCTGAGCCGCCGCATGGAGTCTGAGCATGACGATAATCTGACGCACCGCCTCGGCGATCTGCAGCACCGGCTGGAGCTTGAGGGGGGCTGGCAGATCGAGCAGAAGGTTTCATCAGTTATTTCGCGCCTTGAGCTTTCCCCTGACGCATCTTTTGCTGCTTTGTCTGCCGGTCTCAAGCGCCGCGCCATGCTTGGCCGGGCCCTGGTGCGGCAGCCCGAGCTGCTTCTGCTTGACGAGCCCACCAACCATCTCGACATCGAAACTATCGGCTGGATGGAAGATTTTCTGCTGCGCTTTGAAGGCAGCATCCTGTTTGTCACCCACGACCGCATGTTTCTGAGGCGCCTTGCCACGCGCATCGTGGAGCTTGACCGCGGCAGGCTCATAAGCATGCCCGGTAATTACGACGCCTATCTCAGGCGCAGGGAGGCGGAGCTCGCGGCTGAAGAAAACCAGCGTGAGGTGTTTGATAAAAAGCTCGCCCAGGAGGAAATCTGGATCAGGCAGGGAATCAGGGCCCGCCGCACGCGCAATGAGGGCCGCGTGCGTGAGCTTGAGCAGATGCGCCTGCAGCGGCGCAGCCGCAGGTTTGTGCAGGGCAGGGTACAGATGAGCGCTGCGGATGCCGGCATGAGCGGCAAAATCGTCTGCGAGGTGATCGGCGCTACTTTCGGCTACGGCGGCAAGCCTGTCATCAGGGATTTTTCAACCCTCATCATGCGCGGGGACCGCATCGGAATCATCGGCCCCAATGGCGCCGGCAAGACAACACTCATCGGGCTGCTGCTGGGACAGCTCAAGCCCCAGGCAGGCGAGGTGCGCACGGGCGCCAATATCGAGATCGCCTACTTTGATCAGCTGCGCAGCCAGCTTGATGAAGACAAGACCGTTTTTGATAATATTGCCGGCGGCAATCCCATGGTGACCATAGCCGGCAGGAGCAGGCATGTGCATGGCTACCTGCAGGATTTTCTGTTTGCGCCGGAGCGGGCCAGAAGCCCGGTCAGCAGCCTGTCGGGCGGCGAGCGCAACCGGCTGCTGCTTGCCAAACTTTTTACCAGGCCTTCAAACCTGCTGGTGCTTGACGAGCCGACCAAT
>JAFGCP010000134.1 GCA_016932595.1 Deltaproteobacteria bacterium | reverse complement strand
GATCTTGTTTTTCACCGTTTGCGAATAGGCCCCTTTGAGGGGCCAGCAAACGGCAAGCCTCCGGCTCTGCCGGAGGTAGCTGACTTTTTCAGGAGGTGTCGTATGTCTCAGCTCTACGGAAAAATAAAGATGTATGCCGGAGCAGCGCTGATGCTGGCGCTTTTTGCCTGCGCTACTGTGCCGGTTACCGGCAGGCAGACTCTCAATATTATTTCTGATTCGGAACTGATGACGATGAGTTTCCAGCAGTACCGGGAAGTCATCAATAAATCCAAACTGTCGCAGGACCCCGCCAGGGTGCAGATGATCAGGCGAGTGGGGCAAAGGGTGGCCGGGGCTACCGAGGATTTTCTCAGGCAGCAGGGCATGCCGCAGGAAATCAGCAAGTATAAGTGGGAGTTTAATCTCATTGATGATGACAAAACAATTAATGCCTGGTGCATGCCGGGTGGGAAGGTAGCCTTCTACACGGGCATTATTCCTGTGGCCCAGAATGATGCAGGCATTGCCGTCGTTATGGGCCATGAGATTGCCCATGCCATAGCAAAGCACGGAAATGAGAGAATGAGCCAGAGCTTGCTGGCCCAGCTGGGCGCAGCAGGGCTTTCAGCAGCCCTTGCAAAAAGTCCCGCCGGGACGAAAGATGTTTTTATGAATGTTTACGGCGTCGGGGCAAATGTCGGATTTTTGCTGCCGTTTGGCCGTGTGCAGGAATTGGAGGCGGACCGGATCGGCCTTATTTTAATGGCCAAAGCAGGGTATGACCCCAGACAGGCTATTCCCTTCTGGCAAAGAATGAGCAGAAGCAGCTCGGGGGGCCGGCCGCCTGCGCTGCTTTCGACCCATCCTGTGCCTGAAACCCGGATACAGGATATTCAAGCAGCGCTTCCCGAGGCCCTAAGATATTACAAGGCGAAGTAAGAGCTGCAACCGACGGGCATACTTTGCTGTGCGCGTCAGGCATAAAAGCAGTTTTCCGGATTGGCCTGACTTTTCATAGCAGGCCGAATGCCGGCCCACAGCATGCTTCTGCCCGCATCCTGCGCCTACATTTACCTTGACACGCAATCGCCCTCATTTTATAGTCTGCCCATCCCAAGGCGGGTTCCTGTCAAGTATATTCAATTGCGGCCTATGAGCCGCTGCACAAGATGCAGCAGCAAAGGAGACAATCATGGCAGAGACAAAAATAGTGCTCGTGATAGACGACGACCCCGACATCATTGAAACCGTGCATACGATCCTGTCGGCCAAAGGCTATGTTGTCATTTCGGCGCTCAGCGGCAAGCAGGGCTTTGAGGTAGCGCAAAAGACAAACCCCGACCTGGTGCTGTGCGATATGATGATGGAAGCCATGGACTCAGGCATGCAGACCGCCCAGCAGATCAAGCGCTACAACAGCGAGATACCCATATTTCTTTTAAGCAGCATCGCGGATGCCTTGGCCGCTACAACGCAAATACGCGAGCTTGGCTTTATCGGCATAATTCAAAAACCCATCGAGCCCGCACGGCTTGTAAGCGTCGTGCAGAGCATAATCGGCTGAAGCTTTCGCGCCTTTAAAGGCAGAGGCTTTCCTGTATACATAAAAAAAACCGCGCTTGCGGCAGCGCGGTTTTTTTTATGTGTGGAAGCCGCTGCTAGTGGCTTATGACTTTTTAAATTGGTGGTGATGGTTTCTATTGCAGGAGCACCTTTAGGTGCGATTGTTTCGCGGCTGAAGCCGCTCCTACAGGGGGAAACTGTTAAAATGAATTGTCATCGCCCACTAGTTATTTTGGAAACCAGAGGGGCCGGCAGGGGCACATCCGGCTCTGCTGCATTAGAACAGGCCGCTTACTTTGCCCGTTTTTACATCAACGTCAACGCGTCTGAACGCGGGGTTGGAGCCGGTTCCCGGCATGAGGCTGATGGTCCCTGCCATGGGGCAGAGAAATTTTGCGCCCGAGTAGATGAGCACATCCCGTATGGGCAGTATCCAGCCCATGGGCACGCCCTTGAGAGACGGTTCATGGGTGAGGCTCAAGTGCGTTTTTACCATCATGGTGGCATAGTCAGCGTACCGCGGATCGCCTTCGAGCATTTTTGCCTTTTCCTCGGCCTCGGGGGTCCAGGTAACGCCGTCGGCGCCATAGACCTCTTTGGCTATGACGGCAACGCGGTCGCGAAGCTTCATGTCCAGGGGGTACAGAAACTTGAAGTCGTTCTTTTCATTGCACGCATCGATAATCGCGTCGGCAAGCTCCAGCGCGCCGTCGCCGCCGTCAGCCCAGTGCGATGACTTGGCGCACCGCGCGCCCGCTGCTTCAGCAGCCCTTTTGACCATTTTGATCTCCTCGGCCGTGTCCGTGTGAAACATGTTGACGCACACAACGGGATTGATGCCCGCTTTGCGGATGGTCTTGATATGGTGGATCATGTTGCACAGGCCCCGCTCAAGCAGCTCGAGGTTTTCTTTTGTGTAGGCCTCGGGAAGCGCTATGCCCGGCGATACCCTGGGGCCGCCGCCGTGCATTTTAAGGGCCCTGATGGTTGTGGTGAGTACGGACACATGGGGTGTCAGCCCGCTGAGGCGGCACTTCACATTCCAGAATTTCTCGAACCCGATGTCGGCTGCAAACCCGCTTTCGGTCACATGGTAGTCGAACATTTTCAGGGCCATCCGGTCGGAGATGATGGAGGACTGGCCCACGGCGATATTGGCAAAGGGGCCCGCATGCACCATGCAGGGCTGGTACTCGGCCGTGCTCATCAGCGTGGGGTTTATGGTGTTGCGCATCCAGGCGCACATGGCCCCTCCCACCTCAAGGTCTCCTGTTGTTATGGGCTTGCCGCTTTTGTCGAAAGCAACCGTGATTCCGTTAAGACGCTCGCGCAGATCGGCAAGATCGCGGGCGATGGCAAGAATAGCCATGCACTCCGAGCCCACGGCAATGCCGAATTTGGACTGCATGGTATAGCCGTCCTGCTTTCCGCCGACGCCGATGATGATATTGCGCAGGGCCTGGGCGCAGAAGTCGATGACCCAGCCCATTTCCACCCGTGTTGAGTCGATGTCGAGGCGCCGCATGCCGGTCAGGCGCTGCAGCTGCTCGTCATTGTAGTTGCGCTCATGCTGCAAACGGGCTGTGAGGGCGACCATTGCCAGGTTGTGGGCGTTCATGATATCGTTGATGTCGCCGGTGAGGCCGAGGGAAAATTCGGTCATGGGGATGAGCAGGGCATTGCCGCCTCCTGCTGCCGTGCCCTTGACATTCATGGTGGGCCCGCCCGAAGGCTGCCGCAGAGCTCCGCCGACATTCTTGCCGCGCTTGCCGAGCCCCTCAATGATGCCCACGGAGGTTGTGCTCTTGCCTTCCCCTAATGGGGTCGGGGTTATGGCGGTTACCTCGATGAACTTGCCGTCGGGCCTGCCTGCCAGGCGCTCCATGACTTTCATGAAATCAAGCTTGCAGAGCCTGCCCATGGGGATAATTTCGTCCTTTTGCAGACTGAGCTTTTCGCGCCACTCATCAGGCGTGGGCATGTTTTTTTCAGCTTTTTCGGAAATTTCCCAATCTTTTAGTTTGGTCGCATCATAGGGCATCTTATCTCTCCTTGATAAAAGTCCTGAAAAAGCTTTTTAGCTAAAAACCCTATTTTAAATCTGAGATCGTATTTAATATACTAGCAGCATAGGAAGTTCAAATGTGTAATTTTTATTACCTATTGTTCAAGTTTAGTCAACTTTTCAATATTAAAATTATCCATACATTAAAAAATCTTCTTAAGAGGGTATATCCATTAATAATACAATTATCTATGCAAGCCGGGAGAGGTTTTATATTACATGAGTATTCTGCGAATAGCATAATACCCAGCGGTAACCGGGGTCCATATATCTATTGATTGAAATAGTTCCCTGAAACCGGTAGAGGCCGGCCCGACTCGGCGCCACTTCCGCCACTTCAACGGGGCTTGTTTTAAAATTATAGCATACTTCAGGTTAATCAGGCTGTGATGAGGACCATCATATGTACATGTGACATTTAAAAAGGAGCATGACATTTTTACCGTTTGTCCTTTGCGGTTCTGTACATCGCGCTTTTAAAAAGGGCACTATGCGGGCTGAACGTAGCCGGTTGCAATGTATCGCGATGGCCGTTATATATAGAGCAGCGTTGTTGAAAAGTGATTCAACCGCACGCATGCGAGGGTCGTATGAAAGAAATTCTTTTGGTGATCGGTTTTTTAGCAGGCTGGTTCATTCTTCAGGCCTATGTGCTGCCTAAATTCGGCTTCAAGACCTGACTGATTCCTCAAAACCGCCAGGCGGCGGTGGAGCAGGTCAAAGAAGATACAGCCGGGCAGAAATAAAGAGGCCGTCTACCGGGTGCGCTGCTTTTGCTGTTGCCGGGCCCGTGCGGGCAAGTTGCCGGGTGCATGAACACAGCCCCACACAATGGATATTTCTCCCTTATGCAGGGACTTTTACTATTGTCTGTGCACAGGCTCGTGGATGCACGGGCATGAAGAGCTTGTGCCGGCATGGCTTGCGAACAGGGGTTTGGCATGCTATAGTAACAGCAACGGGGGTTTTGCCCCGGCAGACAACAAGTTTCGTGATGCGCATATCAACAGAAAGGAATGAGACATGATGAAACTACGCGGATTGATCGTACTGGGGGCGGCTGCGGCCTTTATCGTGGCCGGGGTGGCTGGATTCAGCGGCGAGGGCCGGTGTGAAGAGCACCCAAAAGCAGACCATCCGGCTGTAGAAGCACAGAAGGGTGAGCAGCCTTGTACGGCACAGCCAAAAGCCGAGCAGCCCAAAGCTGAACAGCCAAAAGCCGAGCAGCCCAAAGCCGAACAGCCAAAGGCCGAACACCCGTCTTCGGAACATCCTCGATGACGCTTGAGCCTGCACGGCGTTTGCGGACATGCCTCGCGGCAGGCAGCGGCCTGATGGCACTGCTTGCCGCGCTTGCCGTCTCAACGGTTTGTATCAGACCTGGATGGGCGGAAACGGCAGATATGCCTGCAGCTGCAAGCATATCTGCCGTGGTTACCGCCGACATTCAAGCCGGTATCGAGCGCCATATCAACGAGCAGTCGAGCCTGGGCGGCGGATACTTTCGCCTGCAGTTCAAGAACCGCGAACTCCGGCTCAAGCTGGTACGGGTGCACACCGAGTATCTGGCGAACCTCGGGCCCGGCAGGCATTTCGCATGCGTGGATCTGGCGGATGTGAGCGGTGACGTGTATGACGTTGATTTTTTTCTGGCGGGCGATCCCGGCTCAATGACCGTTACCGAGACGAGCGTCCACAAGATTAACGGCCAGCCCTATTATGCATGGGAGCAGAACAAGGACGGGACATGGCACAGGATACCCATCGAGCGCGCATCGGAAGGGCACTTCGGCGTCATACGCGAACGCGACAGCTTCGAGTTCACATATTGGGCGAAGCTGCCGGCGCTGGCTGCCCCGGCGCGCATGTGGCTTCCGCTGCCCGAAACGGACCGGTTCCAGACGGTTGAAATTGTTTCGCTGCAGGTTCCCGGCAGGCAGCGTATTGTGCATGAGCCCACATACGGTAACCGTGTGCTGGTTCTGGATCTCACCCCTGAAGACGGCGGCAGGACGATTGATATCCGCTTCGCGGTGCGGCGCATCGAGAAGGCTGCCTATGCAGCGCCGAAACCAGTGGACATGTATCTGGCTCCTGACAGGCTGGGGCCTATTACCGATGAGTTTCGGGAAACGGCGCGCACTGTCGTGGCAGGTAAAAAGGAAGATCTCGTGCGGGCGCGGGCGCTCTACGATCATGTGATAGACCGCATGCGCTACATGAAACACGGCGATGGCTGGGGCAAGGGCGATGCCGTTTACGCCTGCAGCATTCGAACCGGCAATTGCACTGATTTTCATGCCTATTTTATCGCTCTGGCCCGGTCGATCGGCATTCCCGCTCGTTTTGCAATCGGAGCAGGCATTCCCTCCGAGCGAAACGACGGCGGCATAGACGGCTATCACTGCTGGGTAGAGTTTTATGCCGATGGCAAGTGGTGGCCCGTTGACATAAGCGAAGCCGACAAGTATTCGGGCCTGTCGACATACTATTTCGGCCACCATCCGGCCAACCGCTTCGAGCTCAGCCGCGGCCGCGACCTTGTCGTTGACCCGCTTCCGGCATCGGGGCCGATCAACTTTCTGGCTTACCCACTTCTGGAAGTGAACGGGCAACCGGCCAGGGCCGACGCAGCGTTTTCTTTCAAGAGAACTGCCAGGCATTAAGCCGGCCAAGACTGCATGGGGCACAGCCCCGGTTCATCGAAAAACAATCAATCATAGCTGATGTGGAGGAGTTCGCTTTTTTAATGAAGAGGATGGCGATACATGCATGAGCTGCACTATTTTGCCGGGTATGCGCCTCAACTCATCAGCCGCATTCAGGACCTGCTGCGCACGAATCAATTGGGCGCAGCGCTTTTGCGCACATATCCGGCCGTTCATGACATCACCTCTGCGCGGGCTCTCTACGATTACACGCTTGCACTGAAAAACGACTATCTGCGCTCGTCTCCTCCCCTGAGCAAGGTTGTGTATGATGATACAATTAAAAATCTCAAAAACGCGCTTGGCCTGCACAGCTCTATTTCCCGCGTGCAGGGGCAGAAACTTAAGGCGAAAAACGAGATCAGAATAGCCTCGGTTTTTAAGCGCGGGCCGGTAGAGTTTTTAAAAATGATTGTCGTTCACGAGCTTGCCCATATAAAGGAAAGGGAGCACAACAGGGCTTTTTATAATTTATGTGCGCATATGGAGCCTTCCTACCATCAGCTGGAGTTTGATGTCAGGCTTTATCTCACCCATATTGATGTGGTCGGCCCGCTGTACTCACCCGGGCATTAAACGGGGAAAGCCATTGATTCAGGAACGGGGATGAAACAGT
>JAFGCP010000133.1 GCA_016932595.1 Deltaproteobacteria bacterium | reverse complement strand
GCCTAACTAGTTAATATACGAAGGTATGAATTTCTGAGATATGGCAAAACCCCTCGGATAAAAAATATTTTAATTTAATGCAATTGTCAAAATATTTATATGCTTGAAGTCGTTTTTGCCACGTAATACTATGTTATATGAAAGTCGTATTTCATTGGTGTTTTGATACAGGGAAAAAAATTAAAACGGTGCGGGATGTGCTGCCCTATGCCCATTTCTTCGGCGGCAAAACGAAACCGAACCTTCCCGGTACCAGGGACAAAACAGTTGTGATATAGGGTCATTATGTTTGTCCATACCGGCCTATACTATAACAGGAGGAACAACATATGCAGGTACATGAGCTGACAGAGGAAGAACGAAACAGGATGTGTGAACAGTGGCTGAAAATGGTCGGGGTTGAGCCCCGGCACCTGAGCCGCGAGGAACTGGAACAGGAGATTGCAGAATATTTGAGTAAAAACCAGCCCTGCAGCCTGGCCACCTGTTCACGTGACGGGATACCGCGAGTCTCTGTTGTCGATTATATAAACGACGGACTGGTGCTGTACATTTTCAGCGAGGGCGGCGACAAGTTCAAAAACCTGAGCCAGAACAACCGGGTTGCCGTCGGCATCGGCACATCCGCCCGAAAAGCGCTTTCCTGTCGCGGGGTAAATATTTCGGGCATTGCCGATGTGTTCACCGAGGAAACCGCGGAATTTGCCCACGGCGTAAAAATTTTCAGCAGGCTTTTTAACAACCTGAAAGAGGAAATGGGAAAGCCTGTAGAGTTTCCCAAGGGGCTTATGCGCATGATACGGGTAACACCCCTCAAAATGACCTATCACCACAACCGCAAAGGCATTAAGAACGCGCATTGGGAAAGCAAATAGGTTAGACGACTTTTTACGATGTCTTTAAATCAAAAATTAATGGTGGGCGCGGCGCACCCTCCGGCTACTCTTCAAGGATGTGAAAAATCGGAAGGAGTATTTATTGCGCGCCATCTCCGGCGGACAATAAAATTGTCCCGTCTCTGTGCACTCTGCGCCTCTGTGGTGAGCCCTGCGCGGTGCTCACCCTGCGGCTACGCCGGCAGCGGGGCGGGCGAGACGTCGGCCAGCATTTCCAAGCCGAGGAAGAGAAAGAAGAGGCCCAGAAGGATGTCGTTAATGCCTGTCAAATCCCCAGCAAGGAGGGCCTGTATGCCCGCCAGTATTGCCACCACCCCCATCAGCACCATGACATTTCCCGCATACTTCAGAAAGTCGTCCATGCCGTCCTGAACCTGCTGCATATCGGCCGCTGCCCGCAAATCTTCGGCATAGGCTGCCGCCGCAGGTGGCAGCAGGGGGAAGGCTTCGTCAAGCAAGGTATCAAGGGCGGAACAATCGCCGGCCCGCAGCTGCCTGGCGGCCTCGATTCCGTCCGCCCAGAAAGTGCTGCGGCTTGCCGTTGCGAGTGGCCCGCTGAGCGGCAAAGCCATGACCGGCGTGGCCAGGGAAGCAAGGGTCATGCTGAGAATCAGGACAAAGGCGGTTGTTTGTTTTGTCATGAAACTGCTCCTGCTGACATTGTATCAAAAGAGTTGTTGGGTATCTGCGCCGGACTATAGCACCGGGGGTCTGAAGAATCAAGGGGGTGAAATCAAGGCAACATTGTTGATACACTACGCTTAATTCAGCGCCCCGCAAACAGGGGGGCGAAAAATAGGTGTGCTCATGATTCTTGCAAGTATGAAAAATTCAGTATACTCTTTCGGCCATGACATCCGACGAGACCACACCGAGACATCCGCTGGCCGGCACGGTCGCGGAACTGCCAACCACCCCCGGCGTGTACCTGATGAAGGACAGCCAGGGTTGTGTCATTTATGTGGGCAAGGCCAAATCGCTGCGCAGCCGCGTGCGCTCCTATTTCCAGCACCCGCAGGAGGCCGCAACCAAGACCCGCTTTATGGTTTCAAAAATAGCCGATATTGAAACCATCGTCACCTCCACGGAAAAAGACGCCCTCATTCTTGAAAACAATCTCATTAAAAAATACCGCCCCCGCTACAATGTCATCTTTCGCGACGACAAGGAATATCCCTATCTGCGCCTGGCCGCGGGCGAGCTGTACCCCAACCTTACCATCGTGCGCAGAACGCGAAAAGACGACTCAGCCTATTTCGGCCCCTTTGCCTCGGTACAGGCCTTGAGGGAAACCCTCAAGGCGATCAATGCGATATTTCCCCTGCGCAAGTGCTCGGGCAAGCGGTTTGAAAAAAAGCGGCCCTGCATCTATCATCAGCTCGGGCAGTGCCCGGCGCCGTGCTGCTGCATGGTTGAGCCGGCGCAGTACCAGAAAACAGTCATGGACGTGAAACTCTTCCTGCAGGGCAGAAGCACCGAAGTTCTGGACGGGCTGCGCCGCCGCATGGAGGAGGCAGCCGAAGAGCTCAACTTCGAGCTTGCCGCGCAGCTGCGGGACCGCATCGCGGCCATTGAAACCACGCTTGAGAAGACCACCCTGGTGAATCTCGACCTCATCGACCGCGACATATTTGCGTTCTGGCGAGAGGATTCCCGGCTTGCCGTAGCGATTCTGTTTGTTCGCAATGGCCGCATGATGGGCAGCCGCACCGTGATGCTGCGAAAAATTCACCTGGAAGACGACGAGGCCGTCTCTTCCTTTATCTCCCAGTACTACGCGGCGGGGGAATATATTCCCCAGGAGGTGGTTGTGCCCCTGCCGTTTGAAGAGCTGGATGTGCTGGAGGACTTCCTGCGCGAACAGAAAGGCGGGCCGGTCACGCTTACCTGGCCGCAGCGGGGCCCGAAAACGGACTTGCTGCGCATGGCAACGCAGAATGCGGAGATCTTCTTTAAGCGTAACCGAGAGATTGAGGAAAAAGACGAAAACCTTTTAAAAGACTTACAGGAAAGGCTCCACCTGCGCAGATACCCGGCGCGCATCTGCTGCTTTGATATTTCAAATATTCAGGGAACCTCGGCCGTGGGCTCCATGGTCTATTTCGAGGACGGCAGGGCTGTCAAAGACGGCTACCGCCGCTTTCGTATCAACAGCGTGCGCCAGCCCGATGATTATGCCATGATGCATGAAGTGCTTACGCGCTATCTTGCGCGAGCAAAAGAGCAGGACCGTCTGCCCGATCTCATCCTGGTCGACGGCGGCAAGGGTCAGCTCAATGTGCTGGGGCAGGCCTTCATCGACATCGGGGTGACCGGGGTTGACGGCGCTGCGCTTGCCAAGGGCCGCCTAGATGAGAAGACAAACGAGAAAGAGGAAGACAAGGTCTTTTTGCCACATCGCAAAAATCCTGTTGTCTTCGCCAGACAGTCACAAACGCTCTATCTTCTGCAGCGCATCCGCGATGAGGCGCACCGCTTCGCCATCACCTATCACAAGGCCCTGAAAAAGAAAAACGACTTCACCTCGGCCTTTGAAACCGTGCCGGGCCTTGGCAAAAAAACAGCCAAAGAGGTGCTGAAGCTTTTCGGCAGCCTCGAAGCAGCACGAAGCGCTACCATGGAGCGGCTTTTGGAAGTTCCCGGCATGACGCGGCCGCGGGCAGAAGCGCTGTATGATTTTTTAAAAAAAAGTGATGGATAAGAACCCATTTTGATATGGGCAGGCAGTGTCTGTGAAAATAATGAGCCGTGCGCGTTTACGGTGCGGCAAACGGCAACGAAGTTGCTATTGTTTTTTGCCCCTGCTCAAAGTGCAACCTTTTTATTACATTCGTCATCTTTTCTGCAGGCCGCCCCGCACGGCGGTCTGCACAATCAGAAATCAGCCATAGAAACAACTCGATAGCTCCGCCAGGGATTATTGGCATCTTCCTTGACATTCACCGGCTTTAAATCTTATATATAAATTACAAACGCTATATCCCTTGATTTCTTAATTAACACTATGACAGCCCCTCAAAGATTGCCTTTCAGCCGCCAATGGATCGGTCTTACCGGGCCTGAGCGTGTCGGCACATGGCGTGTTTCGCAGCGGGAAGGCACGGCTGAAAAGCGAGAAACTCCATGATGTACTGGATACCTGCGGTTGGAATCGTAATTCTTCTCGGAGTGTTTGCCTGGTTTCGACTGCGCCCGCACAAAATCAAAAACAGACATGCCGGCAAGCAGCACCGGCAACCCTGCGCTGCACCGGAAAAAATCCGGGCTTTCCTGATCCCCCTGACCGATAAAGCGTGGCGGACATCTATGGAAAAGAATATCCCGATCAGGCAGTTTCCTTTCCGAGTGGGGCGGGAGTGCCGTATGCACACTGAAAACGGCAACCCGGTCTCAGCCGAGCGCAGCAAAACCGGAGGTGCCCCGAACAATGATCTGTACCTGCAGGACAGCGCGGAAAAAATGCACATATCAAGGGAGCATTTCCAGATCGAGCAGCGGTCAGACGGCGGCTTCGAACTCGTCGATCGCGGCAGCGCCTGCGGAACGCGCGTCGGCAAAAGGATTATTTCCGGCGGCGGCAGGGGCGGCAGGGGCGAACTCAAGCATGGTGATACCATAGCCATCGGCTTAAATGCATCGCCCTATGTATTCCGCTTTGTGGTGCAGGACTAACAAGCTGTCATTGATGACGCCCGACGCTTTTTCCTGTAGGGCGAATTCAGGCCGTTGACGGCAGGGAACTATCTTTTGCTGCAGGGTATATGCTGCCATGAAAAAATGTATTGTTTACCTGGCTTTTTTAGGTGCCCTCTCTGCAGGGCCTGCTTTTTTTCAGCATGCGGCCTGCGCAGAAGCCTATCCGGTCGCCATAATTGAAACCGGCAGTACCGAAGGCTTTGCCTCGCCCGTTCTGTTTCTTGAGCCGGAGCAGCTGAAGCCGATACTGGAACATAACAGAACCCTGCACAAGCCCTATCTGCTTAATTTCAACAGGCGGCGTGGAAGGGTTTTTGCGAGAATCAACCCGGGCTTCATGAGCGACATGATTTCCAAAGAGGCGGGGGAATTCAGCGGGGTTGCCGATCCTTTCGACAATATCACAAAACCAACGCCCGGCTATACGTGGCAGCTCAGAATTTTTCATCCGGGCTCTGTGCCCGGCTCGCTCCCGCCTTCGGCGGCGGCATATCCTGTGATAGTCTTCTGCGCCGGTGCGGAAAAATCAGGGACGCAGTACACTTCCGCCATGGACTGGCTGGGCATCTATTACGCGCAAAAGGGGTATGTTGTTGCCGTGCCGTTCCTGATCGGCAATGACGAAAATTTAAGCAAGGTTCCCTATTACGAAATCGCCACCGATATTCATGTGGAGCAGGTTCGCCAGACCATAGACTATATAGCGCAACATTTTGACAATGGAACGGATGCCGGCAGCGTGACGCTCGTTGGCCATTCGCTGGGCGGATACACGGCACAGAAGACAGCTGCGCAGGATTCCCGTATAAGCCGCCTCTGCCTTCTTTCTTCGGCTTTTGTCTATCAGAAATACTGGCCCGGCTTTCTTATCGACACCGTTGATGTCTATGATCTTCTCAACTCGCTTGCCAAGCAGCGCGGCATGGCCCTCCATGTCCAGCGCTTTACCGGGCCGCCCCATGGCCTGGGCTGCCCTGACTATGATGCAGAGTGCGACTGGATTCCGCCGATAGACGGGTTTATCACCCGGGTTGATATTTCCCGTGACCGGTGGGAGCCTCATCTGTGCTCCGGAGAGCTCTGCGGCAGGCAGGATGGCACGCTGTATAACTATGGATTATATGAAGGGCCGAAACAGGATTCCATCAGGAACAATAACCTGCTTGCCCATAGCAGCATGTATGAGGCCTCGGCTGAATACACTGCCGGCAGAGCATTAATCCTGCAGTATCTTGATGAATTTTTTGACCAGTTTCCCGTTGAATAAAAAATTCAGTGCCAAACAAAAAAGGAGGGCCTTTATGCCGAAAATAATCCAGCACCCGGTTCCGGATTGTGTGAAGCCGTACTTCAGGGCCGCGGGTATCAAAATAAAAAAGTACGCAACGGCCACGGCCTTTGAAAATGACCTGAAAAAATTCCTGGCGCGCAATCACGTTCTTCATCTCGGCACCTGCAGGGGCAGGGCGCCTCGCGTAACGCCCCTTGAATACCGGCTCAACGGGCTGGCCTTCTTTGTTCTTTCAGAGGGCGGCGGCAAGTTTGCAAATTTGAAGGAAAACAAGCGGATCTCTTTCGGCATTGCCGAGCCCTATGACTCGCAGGCTGATTTTTTCAGCAACAAGGGCGTTCAGGCCTGGGGAACGGCAGCCGTGTACAGCCTGCGGAATGAACCGGCAAAATTTCGCACCGCCCTTGCGATGATGAATGAGGCAAAGGGCTGCCGCAAAATTGAAATAAAAAACCTTCTGCCGCAGTTTCACTATCGCATTATTAAAATCACTCCCGACAAGATCAAGTACGGCAATCCCCGGGAGGGCGTGTTTCAGGTTACCTGGGTAAAAAAGTAACCTCAGCGATTTTTTATGAATTGAAAAAGGGTGGATACGCTGTCGCATGTCCACCCTTAAAACAGTGTATCTGTCAGACTAAACGCGGGGGTTTTTTTATTGCAAAAAGCCCGCTGCGCCCGAAGGAGCATGTGGTGCCGCACCCGTATCAGACTGGCCCTAGAAAATAATCTTCTTTTGGTCCTGCTGACCCGGCACAACGATGCGCGAAGCAGCTTCCCGCTGCATTTTTTTTGCCTCTTCGATGAGCTGCTCCACCGCCTTATTGACCGCCGAAGGAAAGGCTGCTATGGCCTCGTCAAGATTGTTTACTTCCAGCATGCACTGAATGGGCAGCGGGCCGCCGCCCGACATGATCTGCGTCTGGCCCATGAATACGGCCGTGCGGCTCGCATCATCCGAGCCGTCCGGCTTGATCGGAACAAAGCGTTTGATCGTTCCCGCATGCAGATCGGTAAATGTTTCTTCCCGGTACAGGCTGTTTTTGTCAATGCTTACATCAAGAAGCGGTTTCTGGTCATTCATGCTTGGGTCTCCTTTTGGTAACGAACTCATGTTACCGGTTTATATTTATCTTGAACATATGGTATACTATGTACCAAATTATGAACAAAAAATCTAACCGCTATTTTATGTGAACCCGCTGTAGCGCGCCCATGTTCTTTTTCTGCCCGGTCGACGACACATGGCAGGGTAGCGTGTGTGAACAAGGGCCACACACAATGAACCCGCAACCGCAGAGGAAATTTTTATGAAAAACATTGTTTTTTTGCTGGCAGCCGCGCTTGTGCTTTCAAGCGGCTGCATCCGCCTGAAAGCGGGGTTCTATCCGGAGTCCTACAAGGCTGATTTCCAGGGCTGGTTCAAGGGTTATGCAAGCTACAAAGAGATGCCTGCATGGGATGGCACTTTTCTGAAAATTGCCACTTTTGATGACAGCCAGAGGCCGGGAGAGCTGCTGACCCTGGACATACCGTTTCTTGCCGGTGTTGGTATCGGACCCATCGGCGCGCGGATTCGTATCCTGCCTTTTGCATTAGGCGTGGGAACCATCGCCTATGACCCAAAGCCCCATTATGACAAGCCTGAAAAAAAAGCGCGAAAAAAAGAACAAAAAAATAAAACTTGAACCTGGCACAGTCACTGAGAACGCGGCAGCAAGCCGCGGGCTCATAACTTTCATTTGAAGGAATTTGCGCCTTGCCAGATATGCTCCTCATTCTCTGTCCGGCCTGCGATACCGCAAACCGTGTGCCGGCCGACAGGCCGATTGAAAAAAGCAGGTGCGGCAATTGCCACAAGCCGCTTTTTACCGGCATGCCCCTGGAGCTGAATGCCGCGCGTTTACTGCGGCACATGCATGAAAGCGGCATACCGTTGCTGGTGGATTTCTGGGCTGCCTGGTGCGGTCCCTGCAAAATGATGGCGCCCGTATTTGCCCAGGCAGCGCGCAAGCTTGAGCCCCGCATGCGCCTGGCCAAGGTGGATACCGAGGCGGAGCAGGCGCTTGCCGCAAGCTTTGGCATCTCTGCAATCCCGACGCTCATGCTTTTCAAAAATGGAAATGAGATTGCGCGACAGTCGGGGGCGCTGGATCTGCAGCGCCTGCTCTCCTGGATAAGCAGGCAGGTCTGATCCTTCCTCCTGATGCTCCGGTTAAGCAGGTACGTACTGTATGGGTCTGAGGGGCTTGTTCGCAACTTCTGTTTTTAGAGCCGGCAGCACCCGGTGTTGTCTGAAACTATTGGCAGAATATGTAGGCCGGCACAAAGCGAAGCGTGTCCGGCATAAAAAGGTTTTGCAGGTTAAACAGGTTCTTTGTCCGTCCTACGGTTTTTTTTG
>JAFGCP010000132.1 GCA_016932595.1 Deltaproteobacteria bacterium | reverse complement strand
TGATAGGAACTCGCTTTGGGATGGGCAGAATATAAAATAGCGACGATTGTGTGTCAAGGCAAATGTCGGCGCAAGATATGGGCATGGCCGGCCGCACCAAAAATGCGCGGCGCGATTTTAATCTTGCGGATGTAAGGGCGGTCTGATAAGAGGTGTTATGTCAACCCGAAAGACTGCTTTTGTGCGCACCCCGCACGATCTTGCCTTGATTGTGTGAATTACATATAGGCTTCAAAGGGGTAATCGGGATCAACGTTGTCATATGATGGGATTTGTTCTGCCGCATAATTGTCTAATTGCGGTGAGTTGATCTTTGGTGGTGGCCGTTTTTGCATCCCCCACAGCCCAAGGTGCTGCAATATGTGTTTTACTACCTCGGGCTGGTCTATGACGCTGATGACCTTCATTGCTCCCTTGCACTGCGGGCAGGTAAGCGGATCGACTTAAATTCATATTTTCATGGACGTCCCCTATGCCTATGCCGTGCAGAAATTGCATTTTTTCATCTCAACCTCGCTCATACAGATAGCCATGTCGAAACAAAAAGCAAAGTTTTAACGAAGCCATCATTGTAAAAGTTCAAACCGGAGGGCTAAGTTGCCCTGGGCAAAAAAATCAAACGACCTGCTCGGAATTTAGTCCCATGGCTTGCGCAAGCTTTTCTCGAGTTGCTTTACGCAGACTTTTCTCGCCGGATTCCATTTGTGAAAGCGCTGCCTGTGAAATGCCAGCGCTTCGCGCAACCTCAACCTGCGTGAGTCCAAGATACTCGCGCCATGCGCGCAGCAGGGTGAAACCTTTGCGCACCGTCAGGCTAATGACCTCATGCGGCACCGCATCGCCCTGCGGAATTCGGGGTTTTTGAAAAAGCATTTTTCTGAACTCATCATACGGAATCACCACAAAGGCGGGCTTGCCGTTTTGCATTATTGTCTGAATAGTAGTAGGTGTGCTCATCGCGTTTTTTAACCTCCTGTATCTCGATGATGCGAATACTGGTTCGAGCATCAAACAGTACTCGATAGCTGCCGACGCGAAGTCTGTATTCATGCCGGTGATTTTCCAAAAGCTTTATTGATTGGCAATTAGGAAAATTAACCAGCGTATCAACGGCGTCAAAAATGCGCTCTCTGGCCGAGGTATCCTTGAGCTTAAAAAGCTGTTTGCGCGCTTTTGGTTTCCAGTCGATGTTGTAGATTGCTTATATAGCATAAGTTTAAATATAACTTTTGTCAATTTGAAAACAATGTGCGCCGGTTCGAAGCAGCAATGCCATACTGTATGTTTCGTCTGGTTGCTTAGGCTCAGTTAAACTTGGCTTCCCCACCGTGGCTTTTGTATCAAGCCGGCAGCTCCTACAGCGTTATCTTTCGGCACTCAAGATAGAAGCGCTTTTCATGGGCCTCGCCCATGGAGAAGGTCTTGCGCGGCAGAGCCCCGTCGAGAATAACGGTCTTAAAAAAATCAAATTTTGAAATAACCGGCAGGGCAAAGCCGATATTGCCCGGCTGCGAGCCAAGCTCCGCAACCACATCGGCGCCGTGGATATAATCAATTTTTGCCTCGGACCGCTCCTGCATATAGGCATCCAAGAAAGCCTGCAGCGTCGCTACTTCAAGGTTCAGCGCGGGCGTATCAATGCAGAGGAGCCCCAGGGATTTTCCTGCCACAAAAGGGATCATATGCCGGCCCGGCCGGGCAAGCTGAGCGGCTTTTTTTCTCATATCCGCCCTTTGCGCAACCTCATGCCATGAAAATGAAGAACCCTGGCTGCGGTAAAAGCTCTCCATGCGGGCAAGCATATCCTGCAGATCAACATTGAACATCACGCGGTAGATGGGCTCGAACTCAAGGCCTTCGTCATGGATATTCACCAGCTCAACCAGGGCATACCGGGCCGGGTGGTTCATAATGGCTGCTGTATCATGGGCTGCATTTTTGAGATTTTCCCAGATGACCTTTGCCGTGGCAAATGAGTGATTGCCATCTCCCAGGGCATAGAGCAGCACGGGCTTATCGGGAACACCGTAGCGCGCAGCAAATGCTTCAGGCGCGGCAAGGCGTTCAAGGGCCTGCGAAACTTCCCGGATATCGGCATCACTCGAAACCAGATAGCCGGTGACATGGCCGCTGTCCATCATGAGATCGGTATCATAGGTTTTTGCCAATTTTTTTTGAAACAGGGGCTCGATGACCGTGCGGCCAGGATCGTCGATAAGCACCATGATATGGGGCAGCTCGATGGGGGCATGCTCGCGCACTTTTATGCGCGGCGGCAGACGCTCGATAATAGTGCCTTCGGTGGCGCGGATAAGCGTGGTGGCCTCCCGCGTATAGTCATAGTGCTCAAGGTCAAGGGCGGCAATCAGGCCTTTACGCACTTTGCCCTGGGCTGTTGTCCGCTCGACAAGCATGAACCCGGGCGGCTGCGGGGCAAGAATGCCCTGCTCAAGACAGGCCTCCATCTCTTTGTTAATTGCGGTGATCATAGTGCCCACATCCGGAGAATCAAGATACACCTCAGGAAGGGTAAGCTTGAGGGTCGATGGGCTATCGCCCGCAAACCGGCGCACCCGATCCCAGTAGTCGGGCTGCGAGGTGTACTGGTCGCAGGCAACCACTGCCCATTTTTCAAGATCTGTGCCTTCTTTGGGCAGCAGAATGGTCGGCACATGCACAGCTATTTTTTCAAAATTCATGCTTGCAGCCTCCGTTTTACAATAAAAATAATCAAACAGGCATTTTCATGACATTGCCTGAATATAGTGGCGGGCTGATTATGTGTCAATACAAATGCGAATGCACAGAAAAATGCGCCAAAAAAATAAAAGAGGCGGCTTACGAGGGCC
>JAFGCP010000014.1 GCA_016932595.1 Deltaproteobacteria bacterium | reverse complement strand
CCTCTGCATACTCCCGGAACTGTCAAACTCTTGGAGTCCCCCAGCAGAGCTGGGGGTTTACCTAATATTAATTAATTTCAGGATGTCTGTTTTATAAACAGTGCCGTAATTGGCTTTGCTGTCATTTCGAATCCCGCTGAAAGCGGGATGAGAAATCTAAAGCCCTGGTTTTCCTTCAGCCTAAGATTTTTCCCTGCGGTTAAAATGTCGGGTTTTTGCAAACTAGATGGGCCGCCTCATACAACTTCAGCTTTGAAGTTAACCATTTTTAAAATTATCAGTTTAAATTTTCTTATCACATTCCTTGTCTTCTGTCACCTGAAGTCGCGATTTTTTTCAAAACAGTAGGCTACATTAACAGCTCTGTCATTTCAATCTTTAGCATGCAAACATTTGCATGCAAACAAGTTGACGAGAAAAACGCCTTGTGATAATTTATTATCAAGTTTCCGAGTCCGCCCCAGGCGGACCGATAAGGTTGAGCTCGGCTCAGCCCGCCATGTTGCAAAGGAAGCCTGCAGGCGTCGTTCGCCTGCAAGCTTTTTTATTTTTTATACGGCAATCAATACTAACCTAAGGAGGACACCAGGATGAATATCACACGAAGGGGATTTCTTAAAATCTCCGGGGGCGCGGTGGCAGCCGGCAGTCTCGGGCTGAACCTCACAGAGGTCCAGGCCAGTGCCGCAAGCACCAAGATTACGTCGGCCAAAGAAACGACGACCGTATGCCCGTACTGTTCAGTGGGGTGCAGCATCATCGTGCACACGCAGAACGGCAAAGTGGTCAATACCGAAGGCGACCCCGATTCCCCCATCAACCAGGGCAGCCTGTGCAGCAAGGGCATGTCGGTATACCAGCTTACCCATGTCAACCCGGACCGCCTGACCAAGCCCCTCTACCGCGCGCCGAAAAGCGACAAGTGGGAGGAAAAGTCCTGGGAGTGGATGCTTGAAAAAATCGCGAGCAATATCAAAAAAAGCCGCGATGAAAGCTTCAAGACAACCAATGCCAAGGGTGAGACCGTCAACCGCACTGAGGGCATTGCCTCGGTCGGCAGCGCAGCCATGGACAATGAAGAGTGCTACATCTATCAAAAATTCCTCAGGAGCCTGGGCCTCGTCTATATCGAGCACCAGGCCAGAATATGACACTCCGCAACTGTAGCGGCTCTGGCAGAGTCGTTTGGACGCGGTGCAATGACCAATCACTGGATCGATTTCCGCAACAGTGACTGTATTCTCGTAATGGGCAGCAACCCTGCCTGCAACCACCCGGTTGCATTCAAATGGATACAAAAAGCTATTGATAAAGGCGCAAAGCTTATCTGCGTAGATCCCCGGTTCACCCAAACCGCCGCAAAAGCCCATATCTATGCCCCGCTGCGCTCGGGCACTGACATTGCTTTTCTGGGCGGCATGATAAAGCATATCCTCGACAATAAGCTCTATTTCGAGGACTATGTCAGAGAGTACACCAATGCGAGCTTTCTGGTAAATCCCGACCTCAAACTTCCAGGCGACAATGACGGGGTTTTCTCCGGCTTGTCCGGAACTAAAGCCAAAGAAGGCTTTGTGAGCGGAAAGTATGACAAGGCGACCTGGTCGTTCCAGATGAACGATGACGGAACCGCAAAAAAAGATCCGGCCATGCAGGATCCCAACTGCGTCCTCCAGCTCTTGAAAAAGCATTACAGCCGCTACACGCTTGAAAAGGTTGAGGAAATCACCGGTACGCCCAAGAATAAGCTGCTGGAAATCTACAAAATCTACGGGGCAACAGGCAAGCCGGACAAGGCGGGCACTGAGCTCTATGCCATGGGCTGGACCCAGCATACCGTCGGGGTGCAGAATATCCGGTCAATGGCCATCATCCAGCTGCTGCTTGGCAATATGGGCATTGCCGGCGGCGGCGTAAACGCGATGCGCGGCGAGTCTAATGTCCAGGGCTCGACAGACTACGGCCTGCTGTTCCACATTCTGCCAGGGTATCTTCAGACCCCTGCGGCCTCGCTTGCAACCCTTGCTGCGTACAATGCAAAAAATACGCCGCAGACAAAAGAGCCGCAGAGCGCCAACTGGTGGGCGAACAAGCCCAAGTACATGGCAAGTCTGCTGCGCGCCTTTTACGATCAGGAACTTCCGCTTGAGGATGCCTATGCATTAATGCCAAAAATCGATGACGGCGCCAACTACTCCTGGCTCACCATCTTCGACAAGATGTACAAAGGCCAGTTTTCCGGCTTCTTTGCCTGGGGACAGAACCCTGCCTGCTCGGGCGCCAATTCCAATAAGGTGCGGCAGGCTCTGGCAAAGCTGAAGTGGATGGTGAATGTAAACCTGTTTTCAAACGAGACCGGAGACTTCTGGATGGGCCCGGGCATGAACCCTGCGGAAATCGACACCGAGGTCTTCATGCTGCCCTGCGCTGCGTCCATGGAAAAAGAAGGCAGCATCAGCAACAGCGGCCGCTGGATGCAGTGGCGCTACAAGGCAACAAATCCGCCGGGTGAGGCCATGCCCGATGGCGAGATCATCAGCGAGCTTTATCACAAGATACGAAAGCTGTATGAAAAGGATGGCGGCGCCCTGCCCGACCCCATGCTGAAGCTTACCTGGAATTACGGTAAGAGTTTTAATGCCCATGCGGTTGCAAAAGAAATCAACGGATACTTTTTAAAGGATGTTGAAATCAAGGGCAAAATATATCCCAAAGGCTCTCTCGTGCCCGGCTTTGCGCTGCTGCAGGCCGATGGCTCCACCTCATCGGGCAACTGGCTCTATTGCAACTCCTATACGGATAAAGGCAATATGGCTGCCCGGCGCGGCAAAGACGACCCCTCTGGAATCGGACTCTATGCCAATTGGGCATGGTCATGGCCTGTCAACCGCAGAATCATCTACAACCGGGCGTCGGTTGACCCGACCGGCAAACCCTATGCGCCCACAAAGCCGGTTATTGCCTGGGACGGCGCGGCATGGAAGGGCGATGTGCCTGACGGGCCCTGGCCGCCACTTGCAAATCAAGCAGAAGGCAGGCTGCCCTTTATTATGAAGGCTGACGGCATTGCCAGCATCTTCGGCCCAGGTCTGGCCGACGGACCGTTTCCCGAGCACTATGAGCCACTTGAATGCCCGATCGACAAAAACCTGTTGTCGCCGCAGTTCGTCAACCCCACGGTCAAGCGCTGGGAAAAGGACGGCGTGCCTGATCTTGACAAGCGCGCCACCTGCGATCCGCGCTACCCCATCGTTTGCACCACGTACCGCGTCAGCGAGCACTGGCAGACCGGTGTCATGACGCGCTGGACGCCGTGGCTCCTTGAAATGCAGCCCGAAATGTTTGTCGAGATGAGCCGCGAGCTTGCAGAGCTCAAGGGCCTGAAAAACGGCGAACACGTCATGGTAAGGTCAGCCCGCGGCGAGGTCAATGCAGTTGCCATCGTAACGCCACGATTCAAGCCTTTCACCATCGGAGGCGCAACGATTCACGAAGTTGGCATACCCTGGCATTATGGCTGGCGCTACCCCGACCCTGAAAAAAAGGAACTCCGCAGCGCCAACCTGCTCACCCCGAGCATCGGCGACCCCAACACCATGATACCCGAATCCAAGGCGTTCATGGTTGATGTGGTCAGGAAGGAGGCCAAATAATGAACGAAAAAATAATGCTTGTAGACCTTTCCAAGTGTACGGCCTGCCGCTCCTGTCAGGTTGCATGCAAAAACTGGAACGGCCTGCCCGCGGTTCCGACGATTAACCGCGGCACCTACCAGAACCCGCCTGACCTCAATGCGAAGACTTATACGCTCATACGGTTTCAGGAACTGGAGGCCAAAGACGGCGCCATCAAGTGGCTGTTCCGCAATGACAAATGTTTTCACTGCACCGATGCGGGCTGCATGAAGGCCTGTCCAGTGCCCGGCTGCATCACCAAAACAGAGTCTGGTGCGGTTGTGCTTGACAGCACAAAATGCATCGGCTGCAAGTACTGCTACCATGCCTGCCCGTT
>JAFGCP010000131.1 GCA_016932595.1 Deltaproteobacteria bacterium | reverse complement strand
GGCAAGGGGGTATTCGGCTCGAATATAAAAATAGCCCTGCGTGGCCCCGACGGCAAAACCGGCAAGCAGCATGCCCTCGATCACGGCATGCGGATTGCCCTCAAGCACGCTTCTGTCCATGTAAGCTCCGGGGTCGCCCTCGTCGGCATTGCAAATCACGTATTTTTCATCGCTTGCCACCTCTGCCGTCATCTCCCATTTCACCCCTGTCGGGAAGCCGCCGCCGCCCCTGCCCCTCAGGCCGCTTGCCTTCAGCTCCGCAATGATCTGCCCGGGCGTGGACTCAAGCACTGCTTTGCGCAGGGCCTGATACCCGTCGGCAGCGATATAGTCATCGATGCTTTCGGGATCGATGCGGCCGCAGTTTTTAAGCACCAGGCGCAGCTGCCGGGCCCGTGGCCTGTATTCAAGGTCCTGAATGCGGTTGCCATGCTTGAGCGTAACGCCGATAATGCGCCTGATATCGGCCGGCTCAACGCCTGCATAGGTAATGCCGTCGGGCAGGATTTTCAGCACCATGCCGTGGTTGTAAATCCCGATATCGCGCACCCGCACAAGATTTATCTGAGCCGTGAGATTGCTTTCGCGCAAGGCATTCATGAAGGTGTCGTGAAAGTCTTTCGTGCCCGCATCGCCCTCAGCAGAGGTGTCCATCATTAAAACGGTCTTCTCATTCATCACTGTGCATCCTCGCTTTGCATTTCAATGACAAAATCCTGCAGTATTTTGTGCTTTTCAATATGGCGCCGGAAAATTTCGCGGGCGCAGTTTTCGTCGACCCTGCTGTAGATTACGCGCGGCATGCCAGCGACGGCAACCTCAACCAGAGGCTCGGCATGGCACATCCCGAGGCAACCGCATTTACGCAGATCTATGGCTGAACCCCGTTTTTTGATTTCCTCTCCGAAAACGCGAAAGACCTTGTCGGCGCCGGCGGCGATGCCGCAGGTGCTCATACCCACGCGGATGAAGTCGCAGGGATTCGCGGCCCGTAGTTTTTTAATTGCCCCGAGATCATCGGAAGAAATTCTGGCCATGGGCTATGCCTCCTTGGAATATTTTGAAATGATGTCGACTACATCGGCTTTTTTCAGATTGCCGTAAATCGTGTCATTAACCGCGATGACCGGCGACAGGCCGCAGCAGCCGAGGCACCGGACGCACTCGAGATAAAAAAGTCCGTCGTCTGTTGTCTGGCCCTCCTTGATATGCAGGATATTTTTTATTTCATGCAAAATTTCCGCACCGCCCTTGAGATAGCAGGCCGTGCCCATGCAGACTGATATTTTGTATTTGCCGGGCCGCACGAGTTTGAAATAGTGGTAAAAGGTGAGCACCTCATAGATGCGGGCAAGGGGAATGGCAAGATCCCGGGAGATTTTCCGGGCGACCTCGGGCGGTATGTACCCGTAGGTATTTTCCACCTCATGCAGTATCATGATGAGGTTGCCCTTCTGGGGCCGCCATTTTTCTAGAATCACATCTGTTTTTTCAAGCGCTGCTGCTTCCATGGGTGGGGAGCCTCCTGATGGGTTGACACTATGGTCTGAAGCGAAAAAGGCTGCATGAAAATGATGTTTGCATAAACAGCCGCACGCAGCGGTGGATGCTTCTGCAAATCCAAATTTTTTATTTTCCCTGCCGGAACTCATCCATGGTTTTGCCGCGGAGGCATTCGGCAAGCTCCCACACATAATTGTACAGGTGCAGGCCCTTGGTGGAGCAGATCATCTCCCCGTCATCCACGCCGATCTCGGATGCGATATATTCCTTCATGGTCTGAATGCCCGCAAGATTTGCCGGGAACCCGCCCCAGAGGTCCCATGAGCGGAAGTATATGATGAAGTTGAGCCTGCCGTCCTGGATGCGCGTATCGATGGCGCGCAGGCAGGGGGGATCCTGAAGAACCATATCCGTCGGGTGCGCCACCTGCAGCACCATCTGGTTATTGCGGAAGCCCTTGTTTTTATAGGTCCAGATGAGCAGCTCGATCTGGTTCAGATAGTATTTGCCGTTTTCCCGAATGATTATACGCTCATTGTCCCATACCTCCTCCTCCTGAATAACGATATCGTGATTCCTTCGGTCCGCGTAATCGCAGAACTCCTGGGGTATGGGATATTTGCAGATGCGCTGCCCATAGGTGTAGGACTCGCCGGGCTTGGTCTGGCCGGTCATCAGGTAGGGAAGATAGTCGTCGATATAATCATCGGCAACAGGGTTGGGCAGATTATACTGCGGCGGAATCTGCGGCAGCAGGGGCCTTGCGCCGGGGAATCGGATATGCACGGTCACATAGTCGAACTCCAGGCGTTTCATGCCCGCATACGATCCGCGGTCAATGGTGAAATCCCTGCCTGTTTCAATACATTTATAGACGGTTTGAAACCAGGCATCAGGCAGGGAGGTCGCTTCAATATTCAGCGGTGTAAAAGGTCTGGCAGTATCGGTCATAATGCCCTCCGGTGAATCAAATTATTCTTATCAAGACCCTGTGGAGCAGCTCTGCGCATATATGAACTATTTAAACAAAAGTTAGCATATTTACTAAAGATGAAGAAGGTTTTTTCTGCGGGATAGGGAACAGCCCGCATGGCCGGGTGCTTCGCCGGAGCGTTTAATGGCATCATCGCGGAATGCCCGACTCGCAGGGGACCCTGGTCTGACACAGGCCGCAGGCATAGGTCTTCAAACCGAATCGGGATTGAACATACGGAAGGGTTGCATTGGCAATATAGGCCTTGCATTTTTCCTTGTCATGGCCATTGGCGGAAATGGCGCCGGCCGGACAGCGCCTGATGCAGGCGCCGCAGGTGCCTTTGGAGAAAAAAAGGCAGTACGCATGCCGGTCGGTATAGGGGCGCTGGGTCGGCGGAATATCGACACGGGCAATCACCGAGCCGCAGCGCATGGCTTTCCCGACAGGAGTGATAAGGCCGTCACACAGCCCGAAGGTGCCCAGGCCCGCCGCAAAGGCTGCATGCCGCTCAGACCAGTTCGAGCACAGGCCGAAGCGCTCTGATGACGCCAAAGCCCAGAGCGGCGACTGTGATGGCGCCAGCGCCTTATATCCCGCGCGTTGCAGCGTGCCGGCAAGATGCTCCTGTAAACGCATATTGCCCTCCTCGCCGTATTTCCGTGAGCGGGCCCAGCGTTCCGGCGGATACCAGAATTCCCTTCGCGCCGCACTCTTTGTCGCCTCTGTTTGCGGCAAAATCCAGCTGATAACGGTCAAGTGTTTGGCAGGAACCGGCCTTTCGCGAAATGTCCGGTTGTATATCTCATGGGGCGTCAGGTAAAACGGCCCTATATCGTTCTGAAACTGCCGGTACAGGGGGTCATCCCCACGGGAAAACCCCACCAGCGGCTCTCCCCAGGCAGGCTCATACGGATCGGCGCCCAGGCTGTTTTCAGGGGATTGAAGGAAGTCCCGTATGGTATTTTCAATCCATATGGCGATGGGCGATTCAAGCTCTTTGCGCATCATGGTGTCGCTGCTACCTGGCCCTTGTTTCAATGGAAACTATTGTATCGATGCTTACCAGCCCGTCATAGAACTCTTTCTGGCTGAGTTTTTCAAGATGCAGAAGGCCGTTTTTTACCTCTTTCACAATGCCGGTCATTGACTGACCGCCTGCAAGATGAATTGTAACGGTTTTGCCCGTGAGGGCGACAAGGTTGTCTGCCAGCGTGATGCCGGCACTGAGCTGCGCAGCGCTTTTCACTTCGGCGGCGCAGGCGCTCCGGGATGATGCAAGCACGGCCACGGCAAACAGCAGCAGAAAAACAGAAACCGCAATAGCTGGGTTTTTTCTTTGCACTGAACTCATGGCTCTCTCCTTGATTATGGGTTGATCTCACCGCCACAGGCGCGAACAGCCGCTCGGGCGATTTTCAGGGCTTAGAAAAAAACTTGAGGTGCAGCCCGTCAGCTTGCTTGAAGCGCTGCATATCCCCGAAAAGCAGCTTATCATGAATATGTTTTTTGATATATGCCCCAAACGAGGCCTGGGAAGAAAATGTCTTCTTTTCCAGAAGCGGCGAATCGCTGCTGATCATCCAGGTCTGCAGGGCGCCGTCGGGGGCAAAGCTGTATTTGAAAAAGACAAAGGTTCTGTCGTGAGGATCTGCCGTCTCGATGCCCTGCATATTCAAAACCGGAACATTGTCGATCATGGAAGTAAATGCGCGGGCGATGGTGGCGGTGCCGTTGTCATTGCTGAAAGCGACAAAATACTCCCTCTCGTTGAATTTGCATATCTCAACCCTGTAGGGTCTATCGCCGGGGCTGTGCGGCTCTTCGAGCCAGCATTTCAAAAGGCGCGAGTCAATGCGGGAAGCATCGGAGGATGAAAGGGGGTATTTCGACTCGTAACAGCCGGTGCACAGCATGCAGACACTAAGCAGGCTGAATACAATTCTGCCAAACGTCATGACTCCTCCTTGCATAGAGAATCACGTTGTTATTTGCAGGAATTCTCTCTTGTATAGAAAAAACCTTATTGCCGCACCTGGCCATTGCCGTAGACGATAAACTTGGTCGTCGTCAGCTCTTCAAGGCCCATGGGCCCGAAGGAGTGCAGCTTGCAGGTCGAGATACCGATCTCTGCCCCGAGGCCCAGCTGGCCGCCGTCGTTGAAGCGCGTGGAGGCATTCACCAGCACCACCGATGAATCAGCCTCGGCAAGGAAGCGCCGGGCATTGTTATAATCCTGCGTCACAATAGCCTCGGTGTGCTTTGAGCCGTACCGGGCGATATGGTCCAGAGCCTCGTCCATATCTTTGACGACCTTTACGGCAAGCCTGAGGTCAAGATATTCTTCATGCCAGTCCTGCTCGGTCGCCTCGGCCACAGCCGCGTCTAGTGCCTGTGTCTGGCCGCAGCCTTTCAGGATGACGCCTGCTTTCCTGAAGCTCGCCATAAGCTCCTTCAGGTGCTTGTCGGCAAATTTTTCATGCACCAGCAGCGTCTCCATTGCATTGCATACGCCGGGCCGCTGCACTTTGGCATTCAGGGCTATTCTCTCGGCCATGGCATAATCTGCGCTCTCGTCAATATAGACATGGCAGACGCCCTTATAATGAGCGATCACCGGAATCTGCGAATTTTCATACACGGTTTTTATGAGCGACTCGCCGCCCCGGGGGATGATGATATCGATATACTCTTTAAGCTTGAGCATCTCCATGACAGCCATGCGGTCGGTCATGGGAATAACCTGCACCGCAGCCGCGGGTATATTCTCTTTTTCAAGGGCCTCCTGCATGATAGCGGCAAGAGCGAGGTTTGAATTGATCGCCTCTTTGCCGCCGCGCAGCAGTACGGCATTTCCCGACTTGAGACACAGGCTTCCGGCATCGATGGTGACATTCGGGCGTGACTCATAGATCATGCCGATAACGCCAAGGGGGATGCGCATCTTGCCGACCTGCAGGCCGTTGGGCCGCTTCCACATGCGCGCCACCTCGCCGACAGGGTCGGGCAGCCGCGCCACCTCTTCAAGC
>JAFGCP010000013.1 GCA_016932595.1 Deltaproteobacteria bacterium | reverse complement strand
TGGTAAGTGCTTTATCGGATTCGCCATCGGCGAATCTTTGGGTGCTTCGGCGTTGCGTATCGCCGGTGGCATTTTCACCAAGATTGCAGATATCGGCTCTGATCTCATGAAGGTTTTCTTCACCATTAAGGAAGACGATCCCCGCAACCCCGGCGTTATTGCCGACTGCACGGGCGACAATGCCGGCGACAGTGTCGGCCCCACGGCTGACGGTTTCGAGACCTATGGCGTGACGGGTGTTGCCCTCATCACCTTCATCGTGCTTGCGGTTGGGGATGTCGGCAATCAGATGCTGCTGCTGACCTGGGTTTTTGTCATGCGCATCCTGATGATCCTCACCTCCATCGGATCCTATTACATAAACAAAATGTTTACCGGGTCGGCTGAAGCCAACAAAAAGTATGACTTTGAAAAGCCCCTGACATCCCTTGTCTGGATTACCTCGATCATTTCAATAGTCGTTACCTTTATTGTCAGCAAAATGATGCTCGGCAAGCTTGCTGATCCTCAACTGTGGCTCTGGCTTTCAATCATCATCAGCTGCGGAACACTTGCAGCGGCTGTTATACCCGAACTGGTCAAGGCATTTACCAGCTCAAGCTCACGGCATTGCCAGGAGTGCGTTACCGCAGCCCGCGAAGGCGGCGCTTCTCTTGATATCCTTTCCGGTCTTGTGGCTGGTAACTTCAGCGCTTTCTGGCTGGGTGCGGCCATTACCGTCTTGATGGGCATTGCCTACTGGGCAAGCACGCATGGCCTCGACGCCTATATGGCTTACTCTTCAATTTTTGCTTTCGGCCTTGTGGCCTTCGGCATGCTCGGCATGGGCCCGGTAACCATCGCTGTGGACAGCTACGGCCCCGTGACCGACAATGCCCAATCTATCTATGAGTTGTCCCTTATAGAAACCATTCCCAATGTTGAGAAAGAAATCGAAAAGGATTTCGGCTTCAAGCCCAACATGGACACGGCAAAGCAGTTTCTTGAGGAAAACGACAGCGCAGGCAATACCTTTAAAGCAACGGCAAAGCCCGTGCTCATCGGCACCGCTGTTGTTGGCGCGACGACTATGATTTTTTCCCTGATCCTGCTGCTGAAAAAGTCACTTGGCTTTGAGCCGGAATTAATCCTTAACCTGCTGAACCCCTATTCGCTGCTTGGCTTCCTGTGCGGCGGAGCAGTTATTTACTGGTTTACCGGCGCTTCCATGCAGGCAGTTACCACCGGCGCTTATCGCGCTGTTATGTATATTAAGAACAATATCAAACTTGATGATTCCGCAAATCTGTCGGCCTCTACGGAAAGCTCCAAGGAAGTCGTTAAAATCTGCACACAGTATGCGCAGAAGGGCATGTTCAATATCTTTATTGCCATTTTTTGCTTCGCCCTTGCTTTTGCTTTTTATTCATCTCCCAACGCCGTTGTCGAAAATGCGACACTGGCCCAGAAGATACAGGCATCGCTTCCCTGCTGCTTCTTCATAAGCTATCTGATCGCCATTGCCGTTTTCGGCCTGTTTCAGGCAATTTTCATGGCCAATGCGGGCGGCTGCTGGGATAATGCAAAAAAGGTTGTTGAAGTCGACCTGAAAGAGAAGGGCACGGACCTGCACGCAGCAGCCGTTATCGGCGACACTGTCGGCGATCCCTACAAAGACACCTCATCCGTTGCTCTGAACCCGATCATCAAGTTCACCACCCTGTTCGGGCTTCTGGCTATGGAAATGGCCCTTGTCATGAAAACCGGCACGGGGATTCTCGGAACGATCTTTCTCCTCATAGCCCTGATTTTTGTATACCGTTCATTTTACAATATGCGGATACCTGTTGAAAAGTAAGACGACAGGGCACTGATTTCGCTAAAAAGGGGCGCGTTTTTCGCGCTCCTTTTTTTATTGCCTTGCCTCAGTAAAGGCTGGTGTGCTACAAGAAAATTACTATGTTGCAAACTTTTTTCGGTTAGTTTTTTTTATTATGTTTTATTCTTTTACTGTAAAATATTTTGAGTGCGACAAGGCATCATCATAACAGACACCTTATTGCTGATTCAGGGTGATTAGTTCTTGTACTGCAGGGAGTATGCGTCATGGACAAAAAAAGGTTGCTTGTTTTTTTTGCAGCGGCAGTTGCAATTTGGTGGTGCTTAGACGCTGGACCTCTGCACGGCGCCGGGCGAGCCCGGGATGTCTATGACTCATTGAAAACATTCTCCGATGTTCTCACCCTTGTGCAGACTAATTTTGTTGATGAAGTCGACCCGAAAAAAATCATTCAGGATGCCATTCAGGGCATGGTTTCGCGCCTTGATCCGCACTCCTCGTATATGTCCCCTGATATGTACCGGGAGATGCAGGTTGAAACAAAAGGCGCCTTTGGTGGCGTAGGTATAGAAATTACTGTCAAGGATGATGTTTTGACCGTTGTCGCACCCATCGAGGACAGCCCTGCATACAATGCCGGCATTAAAACGGGCGATAAAATTATTAAAATTGGCAGTGAATCAACAAAAAATATGACGCTGCTTGATGCGGTAAAAATTATGCGCGGTACGCCAGGAAGTCTGCTGCAGATTTCAATTATGCGCGAAGGGCTCAAAGAGCCCAAAGTATTTACGCTAAAGAGGGATGTCATCAAAATAAAATGCGTGAAGTATAGAAAGCTCGATGACCGGTACTTCTGCATTCGCATCTCACAATTCCAGGAAAGCACGGCTCAGGAATTCAGAAAGGCCCTTAAAAACATACGGGCACAGGAACCGTCTTTAAAGGGTCTGGTTCTTGATATGCGCGGCAATCCCGGCGGTCTGCTCGATCAGGCTGTCAAGATTGCCGATGAATTTATTGATGAAGGACTTATCGTATATACCGAGGGGCGAACAGAAAGCCAGCGGATGCAGTTTGTCGCAAAAAAAGATATGTCTGCAATCACCTGTCCTGTTGTCGTCCTGGTCAACAGCGGAAGCGCCAGCGCCTCCGAAATTGTCGCCGGCGCGCTTCAAGACCACAAGAAAGCCATACTTGTAGGCACGCAGACCTTTGGCAAGGGAACGGTTCAGACAATTTATCCTCTCAGCGATGGTTCGGGCCTGCGCATAACGACGGCAAAATATTTTACGCCCAACCACCGTTCTATCCAGGAAAAGGGGATTACTCCGGATGTGACTGTTGAAGATACGCTTGATATTTTTTCCGAGACTGACAAGCACACCAAAACTCTTCGTGAAAAAGACCTGGTGTCTCAGTTTAAGGAAGGCGATACAGGTGAGAGCCTGAATTTGCAGAAAGGTCCGGCGCAGGAGAAAGCAGGCGAGGGGGCAGTAACGGCTATTCAGCCGGAAAATAAAAATAAAAAAGACAAAATTGATAAGCCCATGGATACGGCTCTTTCGATTTTAAAAAACTGGGAATCGTTTAGAAAATCTCTTGGAAAAAACGCAGCCTGACCGGGCATTCGGGGCAGGGAGCCCCCGTGCAGCGGAAGGTTACCCAGTGGGGCTTCCCCAGCGGCGGTAGAGCGCATGTTCTATGCTGAAAAGGTCCAGAGCTTTGCCGATCGATTGGTTGATAATATCGTCGATTGATGCAGGTTTGTGGTAAAAAGCCGGCACTGGCGGCAGTATGACACCCCCCATTCTGGTCACCTGAGCCATATTGTCAATGTGCGTCAAATGAAGCGGTGTTTCGCGAAACAGCAGAACCAGCCTGCGCCGCTCCTTCAGTACGACATCTGCAGCACGGCTGAGAAGAGTATCTCCAAAGCCATGGGCAATGGCCGCAAGGGTTTTTGCGCTGCACGGAGCAATTATCATGCCATCGGTATAAAATGATCCGCTTGCTATGGGAGCCCAAAGCTCCTGAGCTTCATAATAATGGTCTGCAAGGGCAATCGCCTGGTCAAGAGCGCCTGCTGCAATTTCATCCTGCAGGAGTAATTTGCCTGTCCGGCTGATTGTCAGAAATATTTCGATTGAAGCCTGTTTCTTCAAAGCCTCAAGCAGCCGAAGTCCGTACAGTGCGCCGCTTGCTCCTGAAATGCCTACAATAATTTTTCTTTTCATTGTGATACCCGAAGCTTTTTGAGCATGTGCGTACACAGGGTGTCTATATTTCTCATTATGGCGGCAATATCGGCTTTTGAGGCATTATCAATATGGATTCCTGCTACAGCGACCGTTTTTTTATCGCATGCTGCGGCTATTTTTTCCGCGCAGAAGCGCGCAGCTGCTTCGTCCTTATGACCGGTAAAATTATAGACAGACGATGTTGCGCTTCGTTTTTCGGGTTTCGTCATACCTGGCCGCGGCTGCGTTACGGACACGGACCCTATATGCGGCATGGTTCCGCCCCAGACCGACAGCAGAATATCCTTTCCAAGAATTTGTACTGCAGCATGCACGCGGTGCCTGCCTCTGCCTGCTGAGGCTGCAAAAATCCGTTCTTTTTTTTTACCGGACATGTCAGCCGCCTGCAATGGGGGGGAAGACGCTCAGCGTATCGCCGTCATGCAGTAGATCGACGGCGGTCTTCTGTACGCCGTTTATGAGAATGATTTTGGGGATATCCTCCGGTATCCGGAATGATGCAAGGACATCCTGCACCGTTGCAGTTTCCTGAAGGGCAACTTCACAGGCGCCGTTATGATGATTTTTCATATGATCGCGCAGTGTGGCGAAAAGTTTTAGCGTTATTTTCATGGTTAAACCAGCAGAGCTGTTTTTTTATTGGCAGTTATGGATGCAGAGC
>JAFGCP010000130.1 GCA_016932595.1 Deltaproteobacteria bacterium | reverse complement strand
TTCCACCGGGCCCACTGGTGACACAGGTTTAACCGGAGCAACTGGCCCTACAGGTGATACGGGTTTAACTGGAGCAACAGGTTCAACCGGACCCACAGGCGATACAGGTTTAACCGGAGCAACAGGTGCAACCGGACCTACCGGTGATACGGGTTTAACGGGTGCAACTGGATCAACCGGTCCTACAGGAGATACGGGTCTGACAGGAGCAACAGGCTCAACCGGACCTACCGGTGATACGGGTTTGACTGGAGCAACAGGCTCAACCGGACCTACCGGTGATACAGGTTTAACAGGAGCAACCGGCTCAACCGGTCCCACGGGTGATACGGGTTTAACAGGCGCAACAGGTTCAACCGGTCCCACAGGTGATACAGGTCTTGCAGGTGCAACGGGAGCAACAGGCTCAACCGGTCCCACGGGTGACACGGGTCTGACGGGCGCAACCGGTCCAACAGGAGATATAGGTTTAACTGGTGCAACGGGTTCCACCGGTCCTACAGGTGATACAGGTCTAACGGGAGCAACCGGAGCAACAGGCGCAACAGGTCCCACAGGTGATACAGGTCTGACCGGGGCAACGGGTTCAACCGGTCCTACAGGTGATACGGGTCTGACCGGAGCAACCGGAGCAACGGGCCCCACAGGTGATACAGGTCTGACAGGAGCCACAGGCCCCACGGGTGATACGGGTCTGACCGGGGCAATGGGTTCAACCGGTCCTACAGGTGATACGGGTTTGACTGGAGCAACCGGAGCAACAGGTCCCACAGGAGATACGGGTCTAACGGGAGCAACCGGACCAACTGGTTCTACAGGTGCGACCGGCACTACTGTTTACAGCTTTGGTATTACTATTGATGGTGCAGGAAGTCTAATAACGACGGGTGTAAAAAGTGGAGCTAATCCCACGATTCCTTTTACTGGCACCATTGTTGGATGGACTCTTGTTGCCGATCAGGTGGGTTCAATTGAAATTGATATACTTAAAGCCAGCGGTGCTTTGCCTACCAGCGGTAACAGTATTTGCGGAACGGGTATCAGGCCAACAATTTCCAGTAATACGTACGCGACAGGATCAGACTTTACGGGTTGGTCATCAACCGCAATCACCGTGGGCGATGTTGTCGGCTTTAACGTGATATCGAGAACGAATGTAACACGCGCAACTTTGACAGTGAGATGTACGGTGCCATGAAAAAAATACTAACCTGTATTGTTTTTATAGTAGTGCTTTCAGGTTTTGCGTCAAAGCTGTGCGCGGAAGGCTGGATTAGCCCTACCAGTAACTATGCGGTTCCGAAAACACCGAATAACTCCGCATGGACTGATCCGCAATATGCCTATGATAGCCCTTTGGCGCCTAATATATTGTATGCCTCTTGCAGTAATAGTGGCGGAGCCCAGGAGGGGGCTCAATTAGTTTTATATAGAAGTTCGAGTTTTAGATGCAAATATATCAGGCTTAACACTGATTTTGACACCGCTTATATATCTTCAGTTAATATTGCCGTGGGAAACTTCGATGGTTCTTCGTTTACTCCTTCTTATACTTTTATTCCGGCGCCGACAAGTCTCAATAACGGCACCTATACTGAACTGGCCTGCGACGACTTTTATACAATTAACGCGATCCAAATTTCCTATAATTTTAAAATCAATGTAGGCGGATTCTGGCTGTATGAAGTCGGCTTCTATGAGTCTCCTCCAACAATTTCAGCTCCCACTATAGCTACTCTTGATGCCACCTCGGTTAAGAGTACATCGGCTAATTTACATGGCCACATAGTAAGCACTGGCGGCGAGCCATGCACAACCTGGTTCGAATATGGCACGACAGCTTCCTACGGGTCAAGCACAACGCAAGTGAGCGGGTATCTCAACGATCAAACTTGCGGCACACATTTAACCGGCCTTTTGGCTGACACAACCTATCATTATCGTGCAGTTGCATTTAACAGCTCAAACTCATCAGGGCCTTACAGCTATGGAAGCGATGTGATTTTTACAACGCCTACTACTGGCGCCCCCCTTTCTGGCTGGGTAAGCCCTGATTCCGCTTCGTATAGTACGTCTACGCCCTGGACCGATTTGCCATATACCTATGATGATGAGGGCTTATCCGGTGCAGAATATTATCATACGCCAGGAAGCGGCACTACCGTTCGATATCTCTACCTTGCGCTTGATTCCAGCATAACTGTTGATAAAATTCGCTTCATGGCTAAGAAAATAAGTGATATTACTAATATCAGAATTGACCTCAGAAGAGCTGGCACTAGCACTTGGGATACTCGTTACAATGCAACATTTGTTGATTCATCATGGGGAACTGTCTGGAATGAATCAGCGACTATAGCAACTCCCAGGGCAGTAACGGAAGCACGAATTACTTTTACAACCACCGATAATGGCTTTACCCTGATGCTGTACGAATTTGATTTTCATGTATACAATTCAGCCTCACCAGGGGTGGATGAATCCTGCAATGCTTTTATTGATGGCGCCTTCGCCGGTTCGAAGAAATAACCATTACAAGCAACCATAGGCAAAAGCTTCATGCCAACTGCCGGGTTTTGCAACCGTCGTGGGGCGCATCCTTTTGCCAATTTATAATAAAAAGGGTACACCGTTCTTATGATTCAAAATCGGCAACCCCTGGTGCTTGCAGCGATTCTTTTACTGATGACGGTTGCCGCCTATTCAAACAGTTTTCATAATGCTTTCCAATTTGATGATTCCCATGCCATAGTTAATAATATTTTTATCCGCAACATCAGCAATATCCCTCTTTTTTTTAAAGACAGTACAACTATCAGCGCGCTGCCTGCCAATCAAACCTATCGCCCGATTATGTCTGCGTCTCTTGCCATAGATTACTGGCTGGGTAATGGGCTCAGCGATACATTCTATTTCCACCTTTCCATGTTCATCATGTTTATTTTCCAGGGCATCCTTATGGTTTTTTTCTATCGGAGGGTGTTTGACGTTGCGGACAGCAGATATGCCAATATTTTTATAGCCCTTATAGCCGCAGGCTGGTATTTGCTGCATCCTGCCAATGCTGAGACGATCAATTATATGGTCGCAAGGTCAGACTCGTTTTCTGCAATGTTCATCGTCCTCGCATTTGTTCTTTTCTCCAATTCGACAAAGTGTAGGAAATGGCATCTATATCTGATTCCACTTGTACTTGGATTGCTGACAAAACCGGTCTCATTTGTTTTTCCTGTGCTGCTGCTTTTTTATATTATCCTTTTTGAGGAACAAACTTCTCTGCCGGGTCTTTTCTGCAAACAGGGCCTTCTTCAGCTTCGAACCGCGTTCAAAAAGGCGGCGCCATCTTTTATTGTCACGATCCTCATCCTTATATTTATTAAAATGATGGAGCCTTCGACCTGGACTCCGGGCGGGGCATCACAGTTTCATTATGTGATCACCCAGCCGTATGTCATATTAAAATATTTCATCTCCTTTTTTCTGCCTGTCGCACTGAGCGCTGATACGGATCTGACACCATTTAAATCAATTGCCGATAGCCGCTTTTATATGGGCCTTCTTTTTTTCTTTGCATTGCTCGCAGCCGCCGTCAAGACTTCGATACAAGACCGCCTGAGGCCAATATCTTTCGGCATACTCTGGTTTATCATCACGTTGCTCCCGACCAGCCTTATTCCGTTGGCAGAAGTCATGAATGACCATCGTGTTTTTTTGCCCTATATCGGGCTCATGCTGAGCGTATGCTGGGCTGCATATTTATTTTTGGAATATTGCCGCAGCCGCAAGTTGTTTCGGTATTGCAACGCAATTACCGCAGTGCTTATTGCCCTGCTTTTGTCAGCCGGCGCCTATGGCACATATCAGCGAAATGAAGTCTGGAAAACCGAAGAAACCCTCTGGCGCGATGTAACGGAAAAAAGCCCTCGCAACGGCCGGGGGCTTATGAATTACGGCCTCGCCCTTATGAAAAGGGGGGATTATAGCGGAGCTGAAAAGTATTTTCTAAAAGCACTGGAGATCACTCCCGGCTATGGAACGCTGCATGTAAACCTCGGGGTGCTGTACGAAGCAACCGTTAAAAATAAACAGGCTGAGTCATATTTTAAAAGGGCCATTTCACTTCAGCCTCGATCTCCCGAAGGATATTATTATTACGGCCGTTTTTTAAATAAACAAAAGCGCTATGCTGAAGCCGCAGCCAATCTTGAATCAACGCTACGGCTAGCTTCCGCTCATATGAATGCGCGCAGTCTTCTCGTTTCGGTATATCTTGAGCTTGGCGATGTGCAAAAGGCCGCCGATGCAGCCTCCCATATGGTGCGTATAGCCGGTACTGCTGATAAGCGGGCGGTGATGCTGCTGGAGTCAATAAAAAGCGGCAAATCAAAGGAGGAGATTCTCGCTGAAATCAAGTTCAATGTTGATACGCCGGATTATTATTTGCAACTGAGCCTCGGTTATTTTCGATCCGGCGATTTCGAAAAAAGCATTACAGCTGCGCAGAGGGCACTGCAGTTGCGTCCCGGCTATGATCTTGCCTATAACAATATCTGCGCAGCCTATAGTGAGCTGAAGCAGTGGGATAAGGCAATTGAGGCAGGAGAAGAAGCCCTGAAATTCAATCCGGGAAATCAGCTGGCACGAAACAACCTTTTATGGGCAAAACAACAAAAAAAACTTGGCGAAAAAAAATAAGAGTGGCAGGTCCCAGTGAACGATTTTTTATAATGCCGAAATTTTTCATCGCCCCCGTGCTTTTTGTGGTTTTCTCATGTGTGGCAGCTGCGACTTATCGTGACAGTCATCCCGTCAGGATCGAGGCCCTTCAGATTAACTTGCAACTGCTGGGAATAATTTAATTGCTTGAACCTGCTATTTTGTTTCCCCATGCAGCCTTGCCCCGATTCCCAGCATTGCCCAGAAGATCGGTGCCGTTGAAATTACGCTGATATTAAAAAAAGCCTGAATCAAATACCCAGTAATGCAGCAGAATAAGATTTGCTGCAAGGGCCCTTTCTTTATCCTTGTCACGATGCGAAACAATACCAATACGACCAGCATCATATAAACGATTGTTGCAGGCCACCCTAATGTTATCAGCATCTGCAGATATTCATTATGGGCCTTGGGATAATGCAAATGGATCTTTCCATATTCATTTCGCATCACGTGCCCATAGGTATCAGGCCCGCTGCCGAGCCATGGCCGTTCAAACAGTAATGGCAGTGTGCGCTTCCAGTAAAATATTCTATTAGATCCGGCTGAATCTTTTTGAATGTTTTGGGCATCGCTCACCACTGTTTTTGCTCGATTCGAAAGTTTATCTTTTTGTTCTTGTGTATAGTCCATAATCCCGAATATCGCCGCAAACAGCAGCATCAGTATCCCCCATCGTTTCAGCATGCTTTTGGTCCGAAGGCTGAATACAAAAAACAGCGTCATACATACCACCAGAGCAATCCATGTACTGCGTGTTTGGGTCGCCATTAACAGGGCGAACAATACCAGCGCAGACAACAGCCCCAGCAAATGTTGTTTGTAGAGATAGAGGCCGCAAGCGATGGGTAAAAACAGCATGCTATAGGTTCCTGCAAAATTTCTGCTTCCGACGGTGCTCATTCTTTGTTCCCAGCCGCCTCTCACCAAAGCTTCTGCGCCCCCTGCAATTTTGTAGTATTGTAAAATTCCATACATGCTGACAATGGCTACACAAATTAGAACAGCTCCCAGGGTTTTTTCGGAGACTTTAAATTCCTTATAGAAGAGATAGAAGATTACAACATAGAGCACAAGTGAGCCCATTCCTTCTCGAACATAGGGTTGCCCCCATATGCTCGATCCTCTGTCTATTGAAAATGCAGTCGACAGCAGCACAAGCAGCACATAGGTCACCAGTATCCATTCAATATTTTCCAGGGGCCGCCATGAAATTTCTGGTTTTAGAAACAGCCTGATGAGCGCATAGAGCCCTGTAATGACTGCTGCAAAAACAATTTTTCCATCATAAAAAATATCTTCCCGCCAGGGCGTACACACCAGAGGCATGACCCCGGCAAGGCACACAAGATACAGCTGAAATAAATTTTTTTTCAAATTGCACCACGCCAGTTCTATGAGGGCTGCGGTAAGCAGAATCTTTTTTTATGTAGTGAAGCTGTTCAGGTAAAAATTTGAACCAGATAATAATAACAGCATACATTTATTTGTTTATGAATTCAAGCGAATCGGCTGCTGCTCGGGTAAGATTTTGCACTACATGCGTGCCGGTTAAAGGCTGATGCATCGTGTGCAACCATATATCCGTTTTTTGTATTCATGACCTGTCATGCAGCGAGTCATGCACATGGCGGGCAAAGTCAAGGCAGCCTTTGAAGTTTCGTGCAGAGGAATTCGAAAAGTCCTTCTTTGGTGGGGGGGCAGCCGGGAAGCCATGACCCTGCGGTGCAATTTTTTGTACACTCCCCAATGCAAATCGCCCTGCTGCCTGCATGCGGCGCATCCTGCTTTCCGAGCATCAGCAGCGTTTCAGTCTTCACCGAAATTCCTTTTTCTTCAATTTTGCGCAGCGCGGCAAACAGGGGTATGAGGCAGCCGCTGCAGGCTTTTTCTGCCGAAAGCTGCAGGCCGGGGAATGCCCGGTGCAAAAACTGCTTCGGCTGTTCGAAGTTCATGCTAAGGTCCCGCATAGCATCTCCTGTGATATCAATGCGGGCAAGATCCATTTCACCCAGGCCTGCTTCATGCCCGAGACGAATGGTATCTATGCTGGACGGATTGTACCCCATAAGCGATGCGGCTACTGCATCGACAGCCACAATATCGATGCCGGCAAGGAGAAACCCCCGGTTTTTATGCACGGGGGCCGTGCAGTCGACAATATTGAGCGAAGGCCGTATGATGGTATTGAGCTGTGTTACTGAGCCATGGATGTGGTGTGTTCCGCAATAGTGAAATGAGGGCTTGTCTGCGCGCTTGATAAAGCCCTTCAGGTTTTTCATGGCTATTGAAACAGTGGTGAGATAGTGGGCTTTCGGTACCGGAACATTGATAATATGATCCCATGAAAAAGCATGCTCGGAGAGATAGAACTGATCGGGCAGTTGGGCGGAGATTTTTTTGAATTTTCGGAATGCTCCCTCGTCAAACAGTATCCACGGTACGGCCTGCCGGTCTGCAATATCGGCCATGCCTGTAGCGGTAAAGCATGCTCGAAGGGCAGAGGCCGGCTGAAAGTAGCTTGGTCCCTCACCGACAGCTATTTTTTTTGCGCCCTGCGCTTTGCACCACATGATGATAGCTTCGACCAGCGCCGGGTTGGTTGTCTGTCCTGTGGAGTAGCTTTCGGGTTCAACAAGATTGGGCTTTATAAGAATCGATGAGCCCCGCAGGGCCAGAGCGCCTGCAAACGGTTCAAGCAAGCGCTCCAGGGCAGAGGCATACGGGGCAACTGCTTTTTTTATGCACACCGTGGACATGTATGATATCGCCTCCCGTAAGGGGAAAGCATAATAAAAAGACCGGCCTGTTCTGGCCGGTCTTTACCGCATGCAAACTGCCATCAATCCTTGAACCCAAGCTCATCGATGATGTTTTCGATTTCCGCGAAATCGTCAAGCTTGACATTCATCAGCTCAAATCCCGTATCGTAAAAGTCCGAGTTGACGCTTTTGTCGCACCACCGGCTTTTTGCATCAAAAAGCAGATATTTACCTTCGTTTGTTTCTGTTGAGCGCAGTATTTTTAGATGAAAATTTTTGCCCAGAGGTATGGGGCTTTCACTCATGACCATCAAGCCCTTTATGTTGATGTCAACCAGAAATCCGACAAGCTGGTCGGTATCACTGTCTATGACCCGCAGGTAATAAATAAGATGGCGTCGCTTTATATGTCTCTGTTCGCTCATCGTTTCCTCCATTATGAGATAATTTTTTCTGAGGATGGGTTTTTTGCTATTCCACGTCTGTATATGCTTTTCTCAGCATTCATCAAATTAAGTAGAATATATAGTGTTCCGTGGTATAATATTTTTTTACCGAAAGCTAGTCTGTGTGTGCTGTATTTTGTATACTTTATAACATAAAAAGAGTTCTTTTTGTATTTATAATTTTATAAATTCTTAACTATGAAAAAATTAATGCTTGCATCAGCATCTCCACGGCGCAAACAGATGCTCAAAGAGCTGGGGATTCGTTTTTCCGTTGTGCCCGGTTCATTTGATGAGCCACCCCATTCAAAAGGCGAGGCTCCTTCCGTTTATGTGCGTAAAAATGCCGAAGGCAAAGTACGGTCTGCCGCTCATACGGTTGAAAATGCGCTTGTCATCGGCGCTGATACGATAGTCGTGTATCGGGGCCGCGTACTCGGGAAGCCGGGAAGCCTTAAGGATGCTTTTGATTACCTGCACCTGCTGAACGGCAGAACGCATGCCGTTCATACAGGGCTGTGCGTTTTTGATGCCTCTGACTCCTCATGCCTGAGCGACTGTGAAAAAACGCAGGTTACATTCCGAAAGCTTACCGAAGCCGAAATAAGAGCTTATCTCGGACGCATAAACCCCATGGATAAGGCAGGCGCGTATGCCATTCAGGGCGAGGGCGCCCTGATCGTGGAGTCGATTGCCGGCTGCTATTACAACGTCATGGGCTTTCCCATAGCAAAGCTTGAGCAACTGCTGCTTAAAAAAGGCGTGTCGCTTTTTGAGTATATGAAGAAGCGCAGGGGGAATCATGACGCAGAGTAACACCGGCATGATCCCCGGTTTTTGGCGTATCTGTTATGCGGATGCATATTTGTTCAAGCTTGCGTGCATCTTTTTGCCATTAATTACGGGGTTGTTTTTTTATACTATGGCAGCCGGAAGGCCCATGGATGACCTTATGCTGCCGTCTGTTTTTATTGCTGTGCTGGTGTGTGTACTATGTTACCGGTGGTCGGCAATCGCCCGTGTTTTTAAAGATCATGTTGTTCTTGCCTGCCGTATTTCCGATATTTCTCCAGGAACCGGTTTGCTCGGGCTGCAGATTTATGTAAGCTTTTTTGCAGCATGCGAAGGAGACAATGCCGAAAGGGGCTGTTTTCTGGTCAGGTTCAATCCTCGCGTTAAAAAGCTTAAAAAAGGGGATGCTATCAGCGTTTTCTGGAATCAGCGTAAAAATTTTTGTGTTATAAAAGAAGCCTATCTCGATGATTAATCCGAAGGGGGGGCAGAGTATGCCTGGTCTCAAAATTTTTATTACCGGAGGCGTCAAAAGCGGCAAAAGCGCTTATGCCCTGAAACTGGGCCAGGAGCTTGGCGTAAAGCATGCCTTTATAGCCACGGCAACTGCGGGAGACGATGAGATGGCGCGCAAGATTGCCATGCATAAGGCCGAGCGCGCAGGCCGCTGGCAGACCTTTGAAGAACCCTGCGATATCGCCACCGCGCTCAGAAAGGCTGCATTAGATCATGATATGGTGCTCATCGACTGTATGACGCTGTGGGTATCAAATCTGCTGACGCTGCAAAATTTCGGAGATGATGAGATTGAGGCGGTTTTCAGCGGGTTTATGGAGGCGCTGCACAATGCCGCCTGCTCAATAATTATCGTTACCAATGAAGTGGGGCTTGGGATTCTGCCCGCTGACAGGCTTTCACGCCGGTACCAGAATCTGCTTGGCGCTTTGAACCGGCGGATTGCCGGAGCTGCCGACAGCGTGTATGTGATGGTTTCCGGAATACCGGTAAAAATTAAATGAAAATACTCCTGCTTGAACATCCCCGGATTGAGTCCGATGAGCATTACAACGATGTTGCCAATGCCCCGCTGTCGGCCTGCCTGAGCATCGGTTATGTTGCAGCCCAGCTTGCAGGGCAGGGGCATAGCGTTGCAGTCTATGATGCCTTTGGCCAGGATGCAACGTTTGACCAGTGCCGCGAACAGCTTCTGCAGCGCGACTGCGATCTGCTGGCCGTTCACGGTGTTTATTTCTGGGAACACACGCCCCAGCTTTTTTCCCTGCTGCAACACTACAAAACTTTTCGGCCTGAAATAAAGGTAGTGCTTTTCGGCATCTTCCCGACCTTTGCCTTTAAGGAAATTTTATCCCAGCATCACTGTGTCGATGCTATCATACTCGGCGAGCCGGAGATGACATTCTGCGAGCTTGCCGCAGCCTATGGGACTGGCGCCTGCAGGGTTGATGCCGTTGCAGGCATTGCCTGCCGCGACAGGCACGGGGTTAAACAGACGGATTTCCGAGCACCTGTCGATCCTCTTGACAGGCTGCCCTTTCCGCTGCGGCATCAAGCGTCTCTTGCTCTGGTGGGCGGCAGTATTCTTGGCAGCCGGGGCTGTCACGGCAGGTGCTCTTTTTGCTGTATCAATCCCTTTTAC
>JAFGCP010000129.1 GCA_016932595.1 Deltaproteobacteria bacterium | reverse complement strand
TTTTGGGAGAGCAGGTGCGGGTCGCGGTTGACCTGGTCGTGCTTGCCACGGCCATGGTGCCCCAGCCCGATGCCCGGCAGCTTGCCCAGAAGCTCAATATATCCTGCGATCAGTACGGGTTTTATTCGGAAGTGCATCCGAAGCTCGAGCCCGTGGCCTCTGCAACCAGGGGTATATTCCTTGCGGGCAGCTGCCAGTTTCCAAAAGATATTCCTGACACGGTCGCCATGAGCGGCGCCGCCGCAGCAGGAGTCTGCGGTATACTGTCGCAGCATGAGATGATCCTTGAGCCCAGGATAGCGGCCGTAGATGAGACCCGCTGCACGGGCTGCCTTAACTGCAGCCGCGTCTGCCCGTACAATGCCATTGAGGAGGTGTCCGTTGGGGGCCGGACAGTGGCGCGCGTCATCGAGTCGCTCTGCCAGGGCTGCGGCAACTGCTGCTCGGCCTGCCGCGTGCGGGCCGTTGAGGTGCAGGGGTTTTCCGATAATCAGATATACGCGCAAATAGCATCAGCGCTTAAGGGCCAAAGAGGATAAGCAGCCATGATCGAGATACCCGGCACGCAGGATGCCCACGCTTTCAGACGTTTTATAATCGAGCGCTGCGGTGAAGACACGGGCGCATGCATTCAGTGCGGCAAATGCTCGGCAGGCTGCCCTGTGGCCCCCGATATGGACTATATGCCCAATCAGGTCATGGAGCTGATCCGGCTCAACCAGAGGGAAAGGCTGCTGACGGCGCATTCGTTCTGGTTCTGCGCGAGCTGCCAGACCTGCACGATCAGGTGCCCCCATGCCATCGACATCGCCCTGGTCATGAATACGCTGCGCAAGCTTACCCTTGAGGGAGGCTATGCGCCTGCCGAGAAGCGCATGCCGCTTTTCAACAGGATTTTTCTCGACTCGATACGCAAGCATGGCCGGGTCTATGAGCTGGGCATGGTGTCGCGCTTCAATCTTGCTTCGGGCCAGCCCTTCAAGGATGCGCTCCTTGGCGCAGCCATGATGGCCAGGCGCAAGATAGCGCTGCTGCCCCACCGCATACGGCATTTGGATGATATCAAAAGCATTTTTGCAAAATATAAAAAATATATGTAATAAATCCCGCGAGATATATTCATGCAGATAGGCTATTTCCCCGGCTGCTCGCTTACGAGCACCGCGCGAGAGTATGATGCAACGGTCAGGCAAGTCGTACAGAACTGCGGCTTCGAGCTTGTCGAAATCGATGACTGGAACTGCTGCGGCGCAAGCCCGGCAGATGCGGTCAGCCAGGAGCTGGTGCTGGCGCTGTCGGCAAAGAACCTCGCAAAGGCGCAGCGTCAGGGCCTGACCTCGATTCTGTCTCCCTGCCCCGCCTGTCACAGCCATCTGCTGCAGGCGCAGCAGGGCCTTGCGGAAACAAGCCCGCACCGCAGGCGCATTCTGGAGCTGATTCATGAGGCTTCAGTCCCTGCCGTCACCCTGCGGCACCTTGTCGATTTTCTGTACCGCGATGTGGGGATTGACAAGCTGAAGGCAACGGTTGTCAAGCCCCTCACGGGCATGACACTGGCGTCATACTATGGCTGCCTCACGCGGCTCAAAGCTATCGACATGGAGGACCGGGAAAATCCGGCCATGCTGGATGAAATCATCGCAGCTTTGGGCGCTACGGCTGTCGACTGGCCGCACAAGACCGAATGCTGCGGCGCCGGCCTTGCCATCACCAGCACGCAGACCGTGCTGCGGCTGGCAGGAGACATACTTGCAGGCGCCCGGTCTGCCGGGGCTCAGGCTCTTGTTGCGGTCTGCCCCCTGTGCCAGGCCAATCTCGACATGCGGCAGGCTGAGCTTGACCGCAAGCGCCCTTGTCCGTTCAATCTTCCTGTCATCTACCTGAGCCAGCTCATCCTTATTGCCCAGGGCAAAAGCTTTAACGAGGCCGGTTTCGACAAACACCTTATCTCTCCCCGCAGTATATTTCAGCAGTAGGAAGTTTTTTTTCTTTCAGTTATAGGATTGTTTTTTCCTGTCAGTGCCTGAGTACGCATCCCCACTGAAAAGGCTACAAAAAAACCGTAGGACGGACAAAGAACCTGTTTAACCTGTAAAACCTTTTTGTGCCGGACATGCTTTGCTTTGTGCCGGCCTACACATTCAACTCGCGTTAGGTTCGTGTCCGGCTTTTGATCCCTTTTCAATGGGAAGCGGTACTAAGGCATCTCCTACTTCAGCAAGCCAAGTTTTAAATATTTTTTATAATAGTATTTTGATAGCTTGTTATGCCTTTGAAGCTTAGCTTTTTTATGCTTTTACCTGCTTGACAAGATATTCCTAAAGGGGTATTTTATCTCTCAATGTCCACTTTTGAGAAAATTAGTCTATTTTAAGAGCAAATAGGGCAAAATGAGACTGACCATAAAAGATTTGTCAGAGCTTTTAAATGTCACGGAAAAGACGATTCGCCGGTGGATAAAAGAGGGGAGCATCCCCGCCTATAGAATAAATGGCCAGTATCGCTTCAACCGCACGGAAATTCTTGAGTGGTCAACCTCACGGCGTTTGAATGCGCCGGTGGAAATATTTCAGGAGCCTGAATCAGAACAGGTGATGAGCCTGACGGATGCGCTCACCGCAGGAGGTGTTTTTTATCGCATAAGCGGCTCGGATAAAGAATCAGCGCTGAAGGCTATTGTCGAGGTCTTGCGGCTCCCGGATGATGCCGACCGGGGCTATCTGCTGCAGTTTCTTCTTGCCCGGGAGGCTATGTCCTCGACCGGCATCGGCGACGGCATAGCCATTCCCCATGTGCGCAATCCCATAGTGCTGCATGTGCCGCAGCCCATGATAACGCTCTGCTTCCTTGAAAAGCCGATACATTTTTCCTCTCTTGACGGGCAGCCGGTCAACTGCCTGTTCACGCTTGTTGCGCCGACCGTGCGCACGCATCTGTTTCTGCTGTCGCGGCTTTCCTTTGTGCTGCGGGATCCTGCATTCAAGCAGATGATTAAAGAGCAGCGCTCCCGTGAAGAAATACTGCAAAAAGTCCATGATCTGGAAGCAGCATTAGCCTCCGACGGGGCAGGAGGTCTGTAACGGTGCTGCCGCTTCTTCTGGCCCTGGGAATTATTGTGATAAGCGGTTGCGCTGCTCTGACAGCGTGGAACAAGCCCCGGCTCAGCAGCTGCATCGGCGCCGGCGGCACGGTTCTTGGCTGCGCCGTGGGCATCATCCCCGCGCTTGAGGTGCTCATGGGAGGCGCCACCCGGTCGTTGCGCTGTGCCTGGAGCATGCCGTACGGGTCTTTTTTTATAGAGCTTGATCCTCTGTCCGCTTTTTTTCTGCTGCCGGTGTTTTTTCTTTCAGCCCTTGCCGCCGTGTATGGCGGGCAGTATCTGATGAAATACAAAGATACAAAAAAGCTCGGGCCCGCATGGTTTTTTTATACCTTCCTTGTCGCCAGCATGGTTCTGGTGTGCCTTGCACGCAACGCGGTCCTGTTTCTCATAGCCTGGGAGATCATGGCGCTTGCGTCTTTCTTTCTTGTTGCCTTCGAGAATGAAAAGCCGCAGGTGCGCAGATCTTCATGGATATATATGGTTGCCACCCATCTGGGCACGGCCTGCCTGCTGCCGATGTTTCTCATCTTCGGCGCCCATGCCGGGTCCCTTGACTTTGACCGGTTTGCGCACAGCCTGCCGCAGCCCCTGGCAAGCATCTGCTTTATCCTTGCGCTCATCGGGTTCGGCACAAAGGCCGGCATCATCCCCTTTCATGTGTGGCTCCCCGAGGCGCACCCGGCTGCCCCGAGCCATGTATCTGCCCTCATGTCGGGCATAATGATTAAAACCGGCATGTACGGCATAGTCCGCATGCTGACCTTTTTTGATGTGCCGCCCTTGTGGTGGGGCTGGCTCGTGCTTGCCATCGGCATTATTTCCGGGTTGCTCGGCGTGCTGTTTGCCCTGGCGCAGCATGATCTGAAAGGCCTTCTTGCCTACCACAGCGTTGAGAATATCGGCATTATCATGATGGGGCTGGGCGTCGGCCTTATCGGCTGGAGCGCAGCTGTGCCCTCTGTTGCCATACTGGGCATGGCAGGCGGGCTTTTTCATGTTGTCAATCATGCGCTGTTCAAGGGCCTGCTCTTTCTGGGGGCAGGCTCCGTGTATCAGGCCGCGCATACCAGGGAGATCGACCATCTTGGCGGCCTTATCAAAAAAATGCCCTGGACCGGCGCCTGCTTTCTCGTTGGAGCAGTCGCCATTGCAGGCCTGCCGCCCCTGAACGGTTTTTTAAGCGAATTTTTAATCTTTCTCGGCTCGCTGCGTGGCGCGATTTCCATGGGCGCTGATGTTGCCGTGCCGCTTATCGGTGCTGTTGCGGGGCTGGCCCTTATCGGCGGGCTTGCGGCAGCCTGTTTCACCAAGGCCTTCGGCATCGTTTTTCTCGGTGAGCCCCGCTCGAAGACTGCTGCCGATGCCCGTGAGTCCGGGCCTCTGATGGTGGCGCCGATGGCGCTGCTTGCCGCAGCTTGCATTGCTGTGGGATTCCTCGGCTTCTGCATCGTGCCGGCCATGTCCGGGGTCGTTACCGGCATCCTTGGCTTTGATGCCGGCCCCGAGCTGAAGATGGCGGGAGGCTCTCTTGGTTCTATTACGGCCGCATCGACAGCACTGCTGCTGCTGCTGGCCTGCCTCGCCTGGCTGCGCCGCTTTCTGCTCTCGGGCAGGGAGGTGGGAAGCTCCGTCACCTGGGACTGCGGCTACACAGCCCCGACCCCGCGCATGCAGTATACGGCCTCGTCCTTTGCCCAGCCTATTACGCATTTTTTCGGTTCTCTGCTGGGAACAAAAAAGCGCCTGCAGCTCGGCGGGCGGTATTTTCCCGGCGCAGCTGAATTCGCAACGCACACGCAGGATATGGGCTATGAAAAACTCTACCGGCCTGTTTTTACGGCAGTGAAGCAGTTCTGCGAGCGTTTCCTTGTGCTGCAGCACGGCCGCATGCACCTGTATGTGCTGTCTATCGTGGCAACGCTCGTCGTGCTGCTTGTCTGGCAGTTAAGGTAGCTCATGCATCTTGAAGCATTCATGAATATTTTTTTTGGCATCGTCTTTGCGCCGCTTCTGGCGGGCATAATCAGCCGGGTGAAGGCGCGTGTCGCCGGCCGCACGGGCAAGCCCCTGCTGCAGCTGTACTTTGATATCTATAAAAATTTCCGCAGGGGCGCGGTCTACAGCACAACCACGTCATGGCTGTTTCGCGCAGGCCCGATCGTGGGGCTGGCTGCTGCGCTGACAGCGCTGGCCATAGCGCCGCCACTCGGCTCTGCAGCGCCCCTGGCATTCACCGGCGATGTGCTCCTGTTTGCCTATATGCTGGGGCTCATGCGGTTTTTCACCGTGCTTGCAGCCCTTGATACGGGCTCAAGCTTTGAGGGCATGGGCGCCAGCCGCGAAGTGTTTTTCTCGGCTCTGGCTGAGCCCGTGCTGCTTTTGGGCCTGGCCGCGGTGGCGCGCAAAGCAGGCACGCTGCAGCTCTCGGAGCTGCTTGCGGCAGCCTCGGCAACCTCCCCCGAGCTGGTGCTGGTGCTTGCTGCCTTGTGCATCGTTTTTTTATGCGAAAACGCCCGCATACCCTTTGATGACCCCAACACGCATCTTGAGCTGACCATGATTCATGAGGTCATGGTGCTTGATCACAGCGGGCCGGATTTTGCTTTTATTGAATGCGGGGCAGCACTGAAGATGTGGGTGCTCGGGTCGGTTATCGTGGGCCTCGTGCTGCCCGGGGCGGGTGAAAACGCCTGGCTCGTAAACGGCGCAGCAATGCTGGCCGGCATGTTCGTGCTGGCGATTTCGGTGGGCACTGTCGAATCGGTCATGGCGCGGCTGCGGCTGCTCAGAGTTCCGCAGCTGCTGATGACAGCGGGCGCCCTGTCGGCCTTCGCTTTTATACTGGTCATGAGGTAGCCCGGATGGAAGTCCTTATCGAAACAGCCATGATGCTGCTCATACTCACGGATATGGCCCTGCTGGGACTGAGCCGCCTGCGGCCCTGCATTGCCGCTTCGGCATTTCAGGGCATGCTGCTGGGCGCGTTCACCATCCTGGCCCACCTGCACGCCCTGGCGCCCCGCATTATCATCATCGGGCTGGCGAGCTTTGCCCTGAAGGGCTTTGTGTTCCCGTGGCTGCTTCGCCGCAGCATACGGGAGGCCGATGTGCATGCCGAGCTTGAGCCCTATGTCGGCTTCAGCCTGTCGATACTGGCCGGCATAGGCATGCTGGGGGCGTCGGTCTGGCTGAGCGGACAGCTGCCGCTTGCCGCGCCGGCGGGCGGGAGTGTTGTCGTGCCGGCGGCCCTGACGACTTTTTTTACCGGACTGTTCCTGATCGTGGCGCGCAAAAAAGCCATCACGCAATGCCTCGGCTATATCATTATGGAAAACGGCATTTATGTCATCGGCATCATGTCGGTGGTGCATGTTCCCGCCCTGGTGGAGCTTGGCATCCTGCTTGATGTTTCAGTTGCGGTGCTGGTTATGGGCGTGGCGATTTTTCATATCAACCGGCAGTTTGATCATATCGATACGGATCAGCTGGACAGCCTGAAGGGATAAAGGTTCTGCGAACTCATGCGATCTGAAACAGCACTCTGGCTTTCGCTGCTGATCCCGTTTGTCGCCGGGTTCATCTGCACGATCCTGCCCACGGCGCGCAGCGCTCTTGCGGCCATGTGCGGCTGCGTGCTTGCAACGGCCGCAGCTGGCTTTCCTGTTGCCCTGCAGGTGTTTCAGCACGGGCCGGTGTACGGCGCGTCGCAGTGGCTTTTTCTGGACGGGCTTTCCGCCTATCATTACGGCGTGATGCTTTTAATTTACTGCCTGAGCTCTGCCTATGCCTGGGTCTACTTCGGCGAAGAGCTCGACAAGGGGCAGCTTGGCCGCAAGCAGGCGCGGCTGTTTTCCGGCCTGTGGTGCTTTTCCCTGTCAGCAATGACCCTTGTTCTTTTTTCAAATAACCTGGGGATCATGTGGGTGGGTGTTGAAGCAACGACGCTTATCACCGCTTTTCTCATCTGCATTCATGTGTCCCGCGAATCAATGGAGGCCATGTGGAAATATATAGTTATCTCCTCGGTGGGGATCGCCTTTGCGTTTATGGGGACGCTGCTTGCCGCCGCCGCAGCCCGGGGCGCGGCAGCCGAGGATGCCCTTCTGTGGACCGTTCTGCGTGATAATGCCGCGGCGCTTGACCCCAAGCTCATGAAGGCCGCTTTTATTTTTCTTCTTGTGGGCTACGGCACCAAGGCGGGACTCGCGCCCATGCACAGCTGGCTGCCCGATGCCCACAGCAAAGCGCCGGCGCCGGTCTCGGCGATGTTTTCAGGCTTTATGCTCAATGCGGCCCTGTACTGCATCATGCGCTATATGCCGATTACGCAAACCGCCACGGGAGGTTCGGGCTGGCCCCTGAACCTGCTGACCGGGCTCGGGATCATTTCGATTATCATTGCTGCGGTTTTTATCCTTTTTCAGAAAGATCTTAAGCGCCT